>NZ_JQLH01000001.1:3632500-3790000 GCF_000744105.1 Maribacter forsetii DSM 18668 | reverse complement strand
GTCTCATTGGCCAAAAAGGCCAAGGCTGACCTTCTGGTCTTTCAGTAGTTGACATTGGCATAATTTCAAAATTAGAAACTGATGTTGCGCCATGACGAAAAGAAGTACCTATACAGTCTGAACCAGTATCACCACCACCAATAACGACCACGTCTTTACCTGTAGCTTTAATTTCTTCACCTAATTCTGTAATACCGTCTACACGTCTGTTATTTTGACCTAGAAAATCCATTGCTTGAACAACACCTTTTAAATCAGAGCCTTCAATAGGTAAATTTCTTCTAATAGTTGCACCTCCCGTTAATACGATAGCGTCATATTCTTCTTTAAGTGTATCAGCTTTAATATCTATACCAATATGAACTCCACATTTGAAAGTGATTCCTTCTTCCTTTAAAACATCTAAACGTCTATCGATTACATTCTTTTCCATCTTAAAATCTGGAATTCCATAACGCAATAATCCGCCAGGTTTTTCATCTCTTTCGAATACGGTAACATCATGCCCAGCTCTGTTCAATTGTTGGGCAGTAGCTAGACCTGCAGGTCCGGAACCTACAACCGCAACTTTTTTTCCGGTTTTATTTAAAGGTGGTTTTGCAGTAATCCACCCTTTTTTGAAAGCGGTCTCCACAATATTTTTCTCAATATTTTCTATAGTAACCGGATCTTCATTTATACCTAGAACACATGCTTCTTCACATGGTGCTGGGCATAATCTTCCAGTAAACTCAGGAAAATTATTTGTAGAGTGTAAAATCTCACTTGCTTTTTCCCATTTTCCACGATAAACGGCGTCATTAAAATCAGGAATTAAATTCCCTAAAGGACAACCGCTATGGCAAAAAGGAATACCACAATCCATGCAACGAGCACCTTGCTCTTTCAGTTCCTTTTCAGGAAGCGGCACTGTAAATTCTTTATAATCTTTTAAACGCTCTTCAACCGGTTCGTATGCTTCGATTTTTCTGTCAAATTCCAAAAATCCTGTTATCTTTCCCATTTTCCGATCTTAAATAGTTTGTAAATTTTCTTGCTCTAATCTAATTAAAGCTTGTCTGTATTCTTCGGGTAAAACCTTAACGAATTTAGGTAAGTATGATTCCCAGTTCTCTAAAATACGTTGCGCTAATGGACTTGCTGTAGAATTGTAATGACTCTCAATTAAATCTTTTAATTGTTTAATATCATTGTTCTCAGTAACCTCTAAAAGGTTTAGACCTTCAGTGCTACATCTCTCTTTAAAGGTTTTATTGTTATCCAGTACATAAGCTATACCGCCACTCATACCAGCTCCGAAATTTCTACCAACCTCACCAAGAATTACAGCAACACCACCCGTCATATATTCACAACCGTGATCTCCAATTCCTTCAACGACAGCTTTAGCTCCTGAGTTACGAACACAAAAACGTTCACCAGCTTTACCATTAATATATGCTCTACCGGCGGTAGCCCCGTATAAGGTAACGTTACCAGTAATTACATTGTCTTCAGGTACAATTGTGGATTTTTCAGGTACTTTGATAACTAGTTTGGCACCAGAAAGTCCCTTTCCTAAATAATCATTGGTATTTCCATTAACGATCATAGTTAGACCTCTGGTCGCAAATGCACCAAAACTTTGACCGGCAGAACCTGTGAAATTCAATCTTAACGTGTTGATTGGTAATCCTTCTGCACCGTAGGTTTTAGAAATTTCATTACTGATAATTGCACCAACTGCACGATCAGTATTACAAATTGGGTAATCTAAAGTTAATTTCTCTTTTCTAAATAAAGATGGATTAGCTTTTGCTATAATATCAAATTCTATTGATTTGTCTATATCGTGTTTTTGTTTTTCCGTATTGTAAAATTTAGTTCCTTTAGGTACATCTACTTGATGTAAAATAGGCGTTAAATCTATACCAGCAGCTTTATAATGATCAATAGCTTTCTTACGATCTAATTTTTGAACCTGACCAACCATTTCATTAATGGTCTTAAAGCCAAGTTGCGCCATAATTTCACGTAACTCTTGTGCTACAAAGTACATGTAGTTAACTACATGTTCAGGTTTACCCTTAAATTTCTTTCTCAATTCAGGATTTTGAGTTGCAATACCAACAGGGCAAGTATTTAAGTGGCATACACGCATCATTATACAACCAGAAGCTACTAGAGGAGCAGTTGCGAAACCAAATTCTTCTGCACCTAATAGACAGGCAACGGCAACATCTCTACCGGTTTTCAATTGTCCATCACATTCAAGAACTATACGGTTTCTCAAATCATTTAAAACAAGTGTTTGTTGTGCTTCTGCAATACCAAGTTCCCAAGGTAAACCACAATGTTTTAGTGATGTCAAAGGGGAAGCTCCAGTACCACCATCAAAACCAGAAACCAGAACAACATCAGCCTTTGCTTTTGCAACACCTGCTGCAACGGTACCTACACCTACTTCAGAAACTAATTTCACATTAACTCTTGCCTTCCTATTCGCGGATTTTAAATCATAAATAAGCTGAGATAAATCTTCAATAGAATAGATATCGTGATGCGGCGGTGGAGAAATTAAACCTACATATGGAGTAGAATTTCTTGTTTTAGCTATTTCAGGATTTACTTTGGGACCTGGTAATTGACCGCCTTCACCTGGCTTGGCACCCTGTGCCATTTTAATCTGAATTTCTTTTGCGTTGGTCAGGTAATTAGAGGTTACTCCAAATCTACCAGAAGCAACTTGTTTTATTGCACTGTTTCTCCAGTCACCGGTAGAGTTTTTGTAAAATCTATTTTGATCTTCTCCACCTTCACCAGAATTGCTCTTTCCGCCAATACGGTTCATGGCAATCGCTAAATTCTCGTGAGCTTCTTTACTAATAGATCCGTAAGACATTGCACCGGTTTTAAACCTTTTTACAATTTCAGTCCATGGTTCCACATCTTCTAGAGGAATAGGGTCATAGTTAGAGAATTCAAAGAGACCTCTTATAGTCATAAGGTTTTTTGATTGCTCATTAACCATGCTAGAATACTCTTTGTACGTATCTGGTTCGTTATTTCGAACTGATTTTTGAAGTTTTGCAATAGATAGTGGGTTAAACATATGTTTTTCACCATCTCTTCTCCATCTATATTCACCGCCAATTTCTAAATCTAAACTAGCATCAATATGTTGTTTGCTAAAAGTCTTATGGTGACGTAAGGCAATTTCTTTTTCAATTTGATAAAGACCAATACCCTGAATACGAGTAGGGGTATTAGGGAAGTACTTTTCAACTACTTTGGTGTTGATTCCTATACATTCAAAAAGTTGTGAACCACGATAAGAATTAAGTGTTGAAATACCAATTTTGTTCATCACTTTTAAGATACCTTTTCCAACAGCTTTATTGTAATTTTTAATAGCGTCGTCAAAAGATATTTCTGTAATATCATGCTCTTCTATTTGCTCTGCAATAATTTCATTAACCAAATATGGGTTAATAGCACTAGCTCCAAAACCAAATAATAAAGCAAAATGATGTACTTCACGTGGCTCTGCAGATTCTATAATAACACTTAATTTTGAACGTTTGCCAAGTTTCTGTAGTCCACTGTTTACAAATGAACAGGCAAGTAGTGCCGGTATTGGTGCCTTATCTTCTGTAACGTTTCTATCAGAAAGTATGATAATGTTAGCTCCTTCATCTACGGCTTTAGATGCTTGGTTTAGCACAGATTGTAAAGCGTCTTCAAGACCATTGTGTCCTTGTTTAATGGAATACAACATGGATATTGAAACTACCTTATAGTCAGGGCTTACATCGTAATTTTTAATTTTATCTAAATCCTCTTTAGAAATTACAGGATTTTGAATTTTAAGTTTTCTACAATGTAATTCTGAAAATTCAAATATGTTATGATCGCTACCTAGAGTTAAACTGATATCTGTAATCAGTTCTTCACGTATACCATCTAATGGTGGATTGGTGACCTGAGCGAATAATTGCTTGAAATAATTGTAAATTAATTGAGGGCGTTGAGATAGAACAGCAATAGGTGTATCAGAACCCATTGAACCAATTGGTTCTTTACCTGCTTTCGCCATTGGCAATACTATGGTGTTGATATCTTCTAAAGTATATCCGAAAACAGATTTTCTCTTCTCTAGAGTTTCCTCACCTAAAAATAAAGGACAATCATTATAAGGTATATCTTTTAAATGAACTAAGTTATCATTTAACCATTTCTTGTATGGGAATTTTTGGGCAATGTTCTCTTTAATTTCTTCATCGTTAACTATTCTACCTTCTTCCATGTTCACCAAGAACATTTTTCCAGGCTGTAACCTTCCGTGGAATTCTACATTATCTGGAGCAATATCAACAACTCCTGTTTCAGAGGACATTACTACGTAGTCATCTTTAGTAACAGTGTATCTAGATGGTCTTAGTCCGTTTCTATCTAATACCGCACCAATAAAGTTACCGTCAGTAAAAGGAATAGAAGCTGGTCCATCCCATGGCTCCATCATACAAGAATGATACTCGTAAAATGCCCTTTTTGCCTCAGACATTTCGGTATTTTTCTCCCACGCTTCAGGAACTAAAATCATCATTACTTCTGGTAAAGATCTACCTGTCATCAATAAAAGTTCAACGACCATATCCATTGTAGCGGAATCAGACTTTCCTGGTAATATGATAGGAAGAACATTCTTTATTTCATCTCCGAACATATCGCTCTTCAGCAATTCTTCTCTAGAGAACATGCGGGTAACATTTCCTCTTAGGGTGTTTATCTCACCATTATGACACATATATCTAAATGGTTGAGCCAAATCCCAGGTAGGGAAAGTATTTGTAGAGAAACGTTGGTGTACCAATGCCAATCTAGTAACTACTCTAGAATCCATAAGGTCTGAGTAATAAAGACTAATGTCTAAAGGCATTAATAAACCTTTGAATATAATTATCTTGGTAGATAAGCTGGGTACGTAAAAGAATTTGCTTTCAGATAATTTAGATTTTATAATGGTATGCTCTGTGATTTTTCTGGCAATAAAAAGTTTTAAGTTAAAATCGAAATAGTCTTGATCATCGTTTTCTTTAGCTACGAATATTTGCTTGACAAAAGGTTCTGTTTCGGCGGCAATTCTACCCGGTATAGATCTGTTAACCGGTACATCTCTCCATCCTAATAACTTTAAGCCTTGTTTTTTGATATTTTCCTCAAACACCGAAATACAGAAATCTCGTTGGTTCTCTTTACGTGGAAAGAATATATTACCAACGGCATAATCGCCGGCTTTTGGTAAGTCAAAGTTACAAACAGCCTCAAAAAAATCATGCGGTACATCTACTAATATACCTGCTCCATCTCCTGTTTTACCGTCGGCGCTTACTGCGCCCCTATGTTCTAAACGTTCAAGTATCTCTAACGCTTTATGAATAATGTCGTTAGATTTTTTGCCTTTAAGACTGCATATAAACCCAGCCCCACAGTTATCATGTTCAAATTCCGGTAGATATAATCCTTGCTTCTTCAGTGTCATCCTTTGTGGTATTTCTTCAAAAATATCAATTTAATTGAATTATATTCAATGATTGAAACAAATTCAAATAAAAAATTCAACGAAATAAATAAAAGCTTAAAAAATCGATAATTATGGATTTTTAAAACCTTCAATTTATCAGATTGATAAATTTAAGTTAATATTCTTGAAAAGGATGGGTGAAGTAGGGGGTAAATTCAAATTTATATAACTTTCTAACAATTGAGCCTAACTTTATTGAGAGGTTAACAAAGTCATATTATTTTTTAAAATAATTCACCCCCTAAAATTTAAGGGGTGAATTTTAAATAGTCTAATTTTTACTTCAAAATGCTTCTTGAAATGACGATTTTTTGAATTTCAGAAGTGCCCTCGTAAATCTGTGTGATTTTGGCATCTCTCATTAAACGTTCCACATGATAGTCTTTTACGAATCCGTTTCCACCGTGAATTTGAACAGCTTCAACCGTTGTTTCCATTGCAACTTTTGATGCATATAATTTTGCCATTGCGCCAGAAAGGTCATAATCATTTCCATTGTCCTTGTCAATTGCAGATTGGTATACTAGTAGTCTAGCGGCTTGAATTTCAGTATGCATATCAGCAAGTTTAAATGCGATAGCTTGATGATTACTTATTTCCGTTCCAAAAGCCTTACGTTCTTTTGAGTATTTTAATGCTAATTCATATGCACCGGCGGCAATACCCAATGCCTGAGCTGCAATTCCAATACGACCACCTGCCAAAGTTTTCATGGCGAATTTAAAACCAAAACCGTCTTCACCAATTCTATTTTCTTTAGGGACTTTAACATCGTTGAATATTAATGAATGCGTATCGCTTCCTCTAATACCTAATTTGTTTTCTTTAGGTCCTATTTCAAATCCGGGAGTACCTTTTTCAATAATTAAGGCGTTAATGCCTCTGTGCTTTTTTTCTTTGTCAGTTTGGGCGATTACAATATATGTACTGGCTGTACCACCGTTCGTAATCCAGTTTTTAGTACCGTTAACGATATAATGGTCGCCCATATCTATGGCCGTTGTTTTTTGAGAAGTGGCATCGCTACCTGCTTCTGGTTCAGATAGGCAGAAAGCGCCTATGTGCTCTCCTGTAGAAAGCTTGGTAAGGTATTTTTCTTTTTGAGCTTCAGAGCCAAATTTCTCCAATCCCCAACATACCAGTGAGTTGTTTACAGACATTACAACAGAAGTAGAAGCATCAATCTTTGATATTTCTTCCATTGCAATAACATATGAAAGGGTGTCTAGGCCGCTGCCACCATACTTTGGGTCCACCATCATTCCTAAAAAACCAAGTTCTCCCAATTTTTTGATTTCTTCTGTAGGGAATCTCTGGGCATCGTCACGTTCAATAACTTCTGCTAAGAGCTCGGTTTGGGCAAAATCGCGTGCAGCTTCTTGTATAAGTTTTTGTTCTTCATTCAATGAAAAATCCATCTGATTTTATATATAAGGTTAACTTCTCAAAGATAAAGATATAGTAGTTAAATATGTTACTTGAATATATCATTTTAAATGATTTTATAACAATATTGGACTTGCATTATAGCGTCTGTTCATTTTTAACATTTTCTTATGCGTTAAAATATGGTCACCAAAAACGTATTGAATTTAAATTCATGTTGTTTTAAGTATTTGGATGTCAGATAACTTCGGTATTATTGTTAATTCATTAGGATTTCACGGACAATTTTAAATATATTTGGGAGATTTATTTTTTAGAATTAGAACCTATATTTACAACTACTAACTAGTTACTCAAAAAACCAGCGAATATGGAAACCATCATTGTTATTGTTTTTTTGGCAGGATACCTTGCCATTACCTTAGAACACAATCTTAAAATAGATAAATTAATCCCTGCATTAGCTATGATGGCTATACTTTGGGCTCTTATTGCCCTTGGAATTGATGGCTATGAAAATTGGTTTGATTCTGCTCATCAAAGCCTTGTGGAAGGGTTTAGTGATTTTGGGCATTTAGATAGGATGCACATGATGGAGGAATCCCTTTTGCATCATCTAGGTAAAACGGCAGAGATTCTTTTCTTTCTTTTAGGTGCGATGACAATTGTTGAGATCATTGATTATTTCGATGGTTTTGCAACTATAAAAGGTTTTATTAAAACAAAGCAAAAAAGTAAATTACTTTGGTTGTTTTCAATCTTAGCATTCGTATTGTCTGCTATCATAGATAACTTAACGGCAACCATTGTTTTGATCACCATACTTCAAAAAGTAATTAAGGATAGAGAAACAAAATTATGGTTTGCAGGTATGATTGTAATTACGGCAAATGCGGGTGGTGCGTGGTCTCCAATTGGTGATGTTACCACTACAATGTTATGGATTGCGAATAGAGTTAGTGCGGGTCAGTTAGTGCTTCACGTACTTTTGCCTTCATTAGTTTGTATGATCGTACCAGTTGTAATAGCAAGTAGGTTTAAGGTGTTTAAAGGTTTGATTGATGGCGAATTGGATGGTGAGAATTCTAAATCTAAGTATAGCGGAGTAATGTTGTATTTGGGTCTAGGTGCTATTTTGTTCGTTCCTATTTTTAAGACAGTAACTCATTTGCCTCCTTATGTAGGTATGATGTTATCATTAGCCGTAGTAGCAACATTTGCTGAAATTTATAGTAATAAGAAATTTAGTATTTCTTCCGTAGATCAGGAAGGTCAAGATAGCGAAGGGCACCACAGTCCTGTTCATCATTCTTTATCTAAAATAGAATTGCCGAGTATCTTATTTTTCTTAGGAATATTATTGGCGGTAGCAGCCATGGAATCATTAGGTATACTATTTAATGCTGCAGGAGCTCTTAATGAGGCGATACCTAATACTGATATTGTTGTAATGTTATTTGGTATAGGTTCTGCGGTAATTGATAACGTACCGTTAGTTGCGGCAAGTATGGGTATGTTTAGTGAGCCTATGGATAGTCCGCTTTGGCATTTTATAGCTTACTCTGCCGGTACAGGTGGTAGTATGTTAATAATAGGGTCTGCCGCAGGAGTTGTTGCAATGGGAATGGAGAAAATTGATTTTTTCTGGTATCTTAAAAAGATTGCATGGTTGGCATTCGTAGGTTTTGTTAGTGGGGCGATCGTTTTTATCCTGTTAAGAGATTTTGTGCTCAACGCATAATTTAATTCGCAATTCATCGTTATAAAGGCAAATTCAATACTTAAAGAATACTATGTTATTATTCCAGGATTTGGCTCAAGATACGAGCGAAGAATTATTGTCTGAAGAGAAAACGCTATCGGTCATTGATTTAATATTTAATGGTGGCACTGGTAGTGTAATCATTATCTCGGTTTTATTTATAATGTTGGGTGTTGCCCTTTATATCTATTTTGAGCGTTTGTTGGCTGTAAATGCTGCTTCTAAAATAGATAAGAATTTCATGAATCAGATTCGTGATTATGTGACAACAGGTAAATTAGATGCGGCAAAAATACTTTGTGCCCAAACAGATTCGCCAGTAGCAAGATTGACGGAGAAAGGTGTATCTCGAATAGGTAAGCCTTTAGATGATATAAATACTGCAATAGAAAACGCAGGTACTCTTGAAGTTTATAAGCTAGAAAAAAATGTTAGTATTTTAGCAACTGTAGCCGGTGCGGCTCCAATGATCGGTTTTTTAGGAACTGTTATTGGTATGATTCTTGCATTTCATGAAATGGCCAGTAGTGGTGGTCAGGCAGAAATGGGTTCATTGGCATCTGGTATTTATACGGCGATGACGACAACGGTTGCGGGTCTTATAGTTGGTATTATAGCTTATGTAGGGTATAATCATTTAGTGAACAGAACTGATAAGGTGGTTCATAAAATGGAGGCTAACGCTGTAGAATTCTTAGATCTATTAAACGAACCTCTTTAATTTTATACTATGAAATTAAAAGGAAGAAATAAAGTCAGTCCAGACTTTAGCATGTCTTCAATGACAGATATTGTATTCTTGTTATTGGTGTTTTTCATGCTAACGGCAAATTCACCGAACGCTTTAGACTTATTGCTGCCTAAAGCGAAAGGGAAATCCACAAATACTCAAAATGTATCTGTTAGTATAGATAAGAACCTTCAATACTTCGTTAACGATGAACGTATTAATGGTGAGTACATAGAGATAGAGTTAAAAAAAGCTTTAGCTGGTCAAGATAGCCCTACTATCATACTTAGAGCAGAAGAAAGTGTTGCGATTAAAGAAGCTGTAAATGTTATGGACATCGCAAATAGAAATAATTATAAGGTTATTTTGGCAGTACGCCCAAACTAAATGGCATTTTTAGATACGAAACATAAAAAGAAATCATTGACACTTACCACATTGTTGTTAAGTGCTTTACTTTTGGTTTTATTTTATATCGGTCTAAACTATATGGATCCGCCAGAGGAGAACGGAATCTCCGTTAATTTTGGTACAATGGAATTTGGTAGCGGTAAAGTGCAGCCCAAGGAGAAAATACAATCCGAGCCTTTAGATACTCCTCCCGTTGAGCCTACTATACAAGAAGTTGCCGAAACTGTTGAGGAACCTGTAGAAGAAGTGGAGGGAGCTATAGCAGAGAAAGAAGCGCCTGCCGAAAAGTTGTTGACTCAAGATAACCAAGAGGCTATAAAAATCAATCAGGCAAAAGAAGCTAAAAGAAAGGCTGATGAAGCGGCTGCAGATGCAAAAAGAAAAGCAGAAGCTGCAGAGAATAAGAAAAGGGCTGAAGCAGCAAAAATTGCTAAGCAAAAGAAAGATGCCGAAGATAAGGCTCGCCAAGAGCAAGAAGCTAAAAAGAAAGCTTTAGATGCGATGATGGGAGGACTAAATAAATCTGACGGTACAGCATCTGGTAGTGAGGGCGATGATAATAGGGCAGGTGATAAAGGTCAGCCAGATGGTGATCCATATGCAACTAGTTATTACGGTAGCCCTGGTAGTGGCAGTGGAACAGGTGGCTATGGCTTAAATGGGAGGTCATTAGTTAATAAAGGAAAAGTGCAGCAAGAGTGTAATGAGTCTGGTAGAGTAGTGGTAAAGATTATTGTAGACCGCAATGGTAAAGTAATCAGTGCCGAGCCAGGTGTAAGAGGTACAACTAATAATAATCCATGTTTGTTAGAGCCTGCAAAGAAAACTGCATTCATGCACAAATGGAATTTAGATGGTAACGCACCAAGTAAACAAGTTGGTTTCGTAGTCGTAAACTTCAAATTAGGAGAGTGACCTATAAAGAGACATTAGATTGGATGTTTTCTCAACTTCCAATGTATCAGAATAAAGGTAAAAGCGCCTTCAATTCAAAACTAGATGGCATAACTTCATTTACCAAGCATTTAAACAATCCTCACACGCAATTTAAGAGTATACATGTAGCCGGTACCAATGGAAAAGGTTCTAGTAGTCATCTATTGGCTTCGGTTCTTCAAGAGGCTGGTTATAAAGTCGGCTTATATACCTCGCCACATTTAAAGGACTTCAGGGAGCGTGTGCGTATTAATGGAGAAAAGATAGGTAAGAGCTGGGTGGTTGACTTTATAGCTGAAAATAAACTATTTTTCACCACTAATAGGCTTTCTTTTTTTGAGATGACCGTAGGTATGGCATTCTCTTATTTTGCAGATCAAAAGGTAGATATAGCTATTATTGAAGTAGGTCTAGGCGGACGTTTAGATTCTACCAATATAATTACTCCAGAGGTTAGTTTGATAACCAATATAGGTATGGACCATACTGATATGCTGGGTGATACTCTTGCTAAGATTGCAGGAGAAAAAGCTGGAATAATCAAAAAAGAAGTACCTATAGTTATAAGTGAGTATAATGAAGAAACAGCTCCTGTTTTTATATCTGTAGCAAAAGAGAACAACTCTAGAATAATATTTGCTGAAGAATCTGAATATGCGGATTATAAAATTGGATTGTTAGGAGCTTATCAAAAGAAGAATATTAAGGGTGTGCTTGCCACTTTAAATACATTAACTGGTTTTAAAGTAACAGAGAATAATATAATAAACGGTCTAGGTCATGTAGTTGAAAATACACAATTAATGGGGCGTTGGCAGCAAATTGGCTCAGATCCGGTCATTATTTGTGATACCGCACATAATAAAGAAGGTATTTCGCTTGTCATGGAACAAGTAAAAAAACAGACATATGAAGAATTACATATTGTAATTGGCTTTGTAAAGGACAAGGATATTAATAGAATATCTCCCCTTTTTCCTAAAAAGGCAACATATTATTATTGTAAGCCAAAAAATTTTAGAGGACTTGATGAAAAAAAATTAGCACGTGTGTTTTCTGATTCAGGTTTTAAGGGTGAAGTTTATGAGTCTGTAAATAAGGCTTTTAAAGCAGCAAAAAAACGAGCAAAAAAAAATGATTTCATTTATGTTGGCGGCAGTAATTTTGTAGTAGCAGAAGTTCTTTAAATTTTTATTGGTTTTTCTTTTGTGAAATGTAAAAGTATTATATATTTGCACCCCCATTGGGGCTCTTAGCTCAGTTGGTTCAGAGCACCTGCCTTACAAGCAGGGGGTCACTGGTTCGAATCCAGTAGGGCCCACAGGTTAAAAGGCTTTCATGAAAATGAAAGCCTTTTTTATTTTATCTATTTTGTATTGTTATTTTTCTTCCTTTTTCTAAGTAATTACACTATTAGTATTAATTAGAAATTCAAACACTAATTTCAATCTATTTTTTAGTTAAATAGAACTTTATGAACTCTAATACTGGTTGTTTTACTTTAGGTGAAAATTTGTTATTCTTTCTGCTGTAGTTAGTGCATCACTTACCCTTGTTTTTATTAAAGCTTTTTAAGTTTTCAAATCATTTCATATAGTAAGTCTTTTGAAATTTTCGTTGAAAGGCTAATAAATATGTTAAATTTTTAAGAGACTTGAATTTGTATTGTTTTTATCAAATTTTAAAGAAAGATTTAAATAAGGTTAACGGAAAAACCTTTCTCATCGTCCTGTATAGTGGAGTTTCTGTTAAATTATGCATTTCTAAAAATGAGCTTAATATTTTATCAATTTTATAATTTTACAATCCATAATCCTGTTTAATCTCAAAAAACAAGCCTTTAAATCATTAATGTAATTTTTTTTAACAATATAATAACATATATTTGGTAAACCAGTTTGACGAACCAATTTGGTAAACCAGTTAAAATATTGAAATTAAAGAACCTTTATAAACTAAAAAAAATGACGTGAAACTTTAGAATAAAATTGCATAAAAAAAGGACGGGTGCTCGCCCATCCTTTTAATAAAAAAAATTACTTCATTTCGAAGGGAAGTAATACACAAACATGTAAATATTGCTATAAACACATTTCCTTGTAAAAATAGGAATTTTCATTGATTTAAGATGAAAGTGTGTGTATAGGAATATTGGAGATTATGATGCGAGGTATGTAATCGCATTTTAAGTAGATCAAAAAGATGGCAGAAGCCAATTCAATAGAACTAACTTAATATAACACAGATGAATTTTAAATTAAAAATTTTTATGGTTGTAATGTTGCTTGTCAACATACAATTATTTGCACAAGACACCTATGATCTATCAGGTACGGTAGTAGATGCAAACAATGTACCAATACCTGGTGCAAATATCGTTGTAGCAAATACAACAAGAGGAACTCAAAGTGATTTTGATGGAAATTTTAGCATTAAAGTAACTAGTGGGGATATTCTACGTTTTTCTTATATAGGATATACTACTGAAACAGTAGCTATCGTTTCACAGAAAACAGTTAGTGTTACTTTAAATGAAGACGCTAGTCAATTAGACGAAGTTGTAGTTGTTGGTTATGGTACGCAGAAAAAATCTACCGTTACCGGTTCAATTTCTAAAGTAACTAACGAAAATCTAGACCAAATAGCGGTGTCAAGGGTTGATGACGCATTAATAGGTCAAGTTTCAGGTGTTAATATTCAAGCTACTAATGCTGAAGCGGGTGGTGCTCCTACTATTACTATTAGAGGTATTGGTTCGGTAACGGCTGATTCTGGTCCTGCATTGGTAATTGATGGGGTAGTAGTAAGTTCAGAGTTTCTTGGTAACCTTGATATGAATGATGTAGAATCTTTTGAGGTATTAAAAGATGCTGCTTCTGCCGCAATTTATGGTAGTGAAGGTTCTAACGGTGTAATTTTAATTACTACCAAAAGCGGTAAGGCCGGTAAAACTAAATTTAGCTATCAGACTTACACAGGTATTAAAAGTGCCCATGGTAGTGATGATTACAGAAAAAGTGTGTCTGAATGGGCTAAAATAGAACAAGCTGCAACAGGTACTCTTTCAAATGAAACTCAGTATGCGCAATTGTTAGTGCAGGCTACAGGTGTTGATAGAGATTGGCAAGATGTTTTCTTTGACGGAGGGGCTATAACCAGTCACTCGATATCTGCTAGAGGAGGCTCAGAAGATACTAAGTTCAGTACTTCTTTAAGGTATCTTCATGATGAAGGTGTAGTTATTACAGATGACTATAAGTTGTTTTCTGCCAACATGAAAGTGGATTCTAAAATTGGTGAGAAAGCAAGATTTGGTATAAGAGCTACACCGTCTTATACAAAACAAAGAAGATTGCCAACGTCTATTCATAATCCAACACGTCAATCTCCATGGTTGCCTATTTATCATACAGAAGAATCTTTGCAATTTATTGATAGATCTGTTTATCCAGATGTTGGAGTTGGAGATTACTTTTACGAAAACCATTTAGTTGAATTAGATGTTAATGGAGATGGCAATGATAGTAGACCTCGTACATCGGGTGATTCTAACCCATATGCTCAATATGTGGAAAGAGAGCATTTTGAATATAACACCAAATTATTTGGGTCTACATACTTAAGTTATGAGCTTTTAGACGGGTTGACCGCTAAAACGCAATTAGGTGTTACACTTGAGCAGAGAAAGAGAACTAGATATGATGGTGTATTAAATCATGCAAGTGGTAATTCTAGAGCTTCTTATTATTTAGCTAATAGATTTAGAACAAGGGTTATTTCTGATAATACTTTGAACTATACAAAGACATTTGGTGATGATCACGATTTAAACTTGTTATTAGGGGCTACTATACAGAAAAGGAAATCTGAAGAAAGTATTACTACTGGTAGTGGTTTTTCTAATGATTTACTTAAAAACTTTCAAGGTGCTACTTTAGTTGACCTTCCTACAGAGATTAATACTGAGCTTAAAAAGTTAGGATACTTTGCAAGAGTTAACTACGCATACAAAGGAAAGTATTTAGTGAATGCTTCTTTTAGACGAGATGGTAGTTCTGTATTTGGTATAGATTCTAAATGGGGTAACTTCCCTGCTGTATCTGTAGGTTGGAATGTTGCTAAAGAAAATTTCTTGGTAAATAGTGACGCTGTTAATACTATGAAATTCAGAGCAAGTTACGGTCTTACCGGGGCAGAGAATTTTAATGTAGGTGATGATATTGTTAACTCATGGCCTTATTTGGCATTGTTACAAAATTCTAATTCAATTGATAATGGTAGTATTGCAGCTGGTGTATCTCCACTAAATATTGCTAACACATTATTACAATGGGAAGCTTCAAAGGAATTGACTGTTGGTTTGGATTATGGCTTCTTTAATAATAGAATCTCTGGTTCTATTGATTACTACGAAAGAACAAGTGATGAGTTGTTATTGAACAACCCTGTTTCTTACATATCTGGGTTTAATAGTGGTATTGTGAATTTAGGTGAAGTTCAAAACAAAGGTGTTGAACTTGAGTTGAGAACTAGAAATGTTTCTAATGAAAATTTCTCTTGGAATTCAACTTTTATAGCATCTACGAATAAAAATGAATTACTAAGCTTCGGAGATTCTAACAATGCTTTAATTGAAGATGATTATGGTAGAAATTCTCAATGGATTAATAGAATTGGAGAGCCAATATCTTCTTTCTGGGGTTACGTTGTAGATGAGGAAGCTTTTGATGAAACTTCTTTTAGAACAACATATGTTGACAGTCCTTGGAACAGGATAAATGGTCAGTCTGATGATACGATTGTTAAAGATTTAAATGGTGATGGTTTAATAACTGAAGAAGACAAAACTATTTTAGGTAGTCCTTATCCAGATTTGGTTTACAGTTTTACTAACGAATTTAAATTCGGAAATGTAGATTTTTCATTTATGGTTCAAGGTAGCTTAGGAGCTCAGGTTAATAATATTGGAGATCAATATTTCTACAACTGGTTTGGTAATAGAACAAGAAGTGGTGGTGAGTTAGAAGCGGTAGCTAATGGTCTAGTATCTGATGTTTCGTTCATTCAAGAAAAGGTATTGACAAGTGATGTTATTGCGAGTGCAGATTACTTCTCTTTACGTAATGTAAATCTTGGTTATAATTTTTCAAATGATGTTGCAGAACGTATAGGGGTAAGTGGTTTAAGAGTTTATGCTACTGCTCAGAATCTGCTTTATATCACTGCAGATGATTACCATGGTTTCAATCCAGAACATATAGATGGTAGCAATCCAAGAGCTTATGGTTCTCAAAGAGCAGGTACGCCAATCTTTAGAACGGTAACATTTGGTCTTAACGTTGACTTTTAATCTAAAAAAAACAAACGATGAAACATATAAAATATATAATTTTTGCCGTAACAGTATCCGTTTTTGTTTCCTGTGATACTGAGGAATTTTTAAATCCATTACCAGATACGGCAGTTGCTGTAGACGGTTTCTTTCAATCTGATGCAGACGTGTTGTCTGGTGTGTATGGAATTTACGATGCCTTACAAGGTGTAAATAGTAATACTGAATCTAATATTGGTGATTTCAATAGAGGCGTTCAATTTGAACATCTTTTAACTGAGCATCGTACAGATAATACGAGAAATGCAACACTTGAAGGTTCTAAAGCCGATTTTCATAGATATGTTGTTAATGCTAATAATGTAGAATCTGAAGATTACTATGCTTCTATGTATGAAGTTGTTTTCAGGGCTAACAATATCTTAGATTTTATTGATGTAGCAGATGAAGGCAATCAAGCAAGGTATACTGCAGAAGCTAAGTTTTTAAGAACGTATGCATACTTTAAGCTAGTTAGAATGTTCGGTGCAGTGCCATTGGTAACTTCAGTGGTAGGTCCTACCGATAACGAAGCGTTGTTTACTAGAATACCAGAAGCACAAGTTTATGATCAAATTATAGCCGATTTAGAAGAAGCTGTAACCGTTTTAGATAATTCATCTAAATCAAGAGCGTCAAAAGCTGCGGCTCAAGGAATTTTAGCCAAAGTTTATCTTTCTCTTGAATCTCCAGATTATAGTGCTGCACAGCAATTATGTGAGTCTATTATTAATAGTGGTAGTTTTAGTTTAGAAAGTAATTTTCATGATGTCTTTTATAGTGAATTGAATGATGAAATTATTTTTGCAGTGCAATATCAAACTGGTAATAGTTCGGAAAGTCAAAGTTTTTCGTCTGAATTTACTTCTTCAACTCGTGCGGGTTCAGAAGATGGTCAAAACATTGTAAATGAAAATTTAGTGTTGGACTTCGCTGCCTTTGGTGGTAATAGAACAGCTGAATCGTATATTACTTTTGGAACATCAAATGAAGTAATTAAATTTTTACCTGAAGGGTCAGATATTACAACTACACCACCTTCTTACGGTGCAAGTGCTAGAGATGCAGGTAACGATTATATAGCATTACGTTATGCAGATGTTCTTTTAATGCATGTTGAGGCAATTATGGCAGGCGGTGCATCAACTACAAGTTCTGCTGCGATAGCATCTTTTCAAGCGGTAAGAGATAGAGCTGGCTTACCGGCAACCGTTTCTACGATTACCAAAGAGGATTTGTTAGTTGAAAGAAGAGTAGAATTGGCTTTTGAGAATCAACGTTGGTTCGACTTACTTAGGTTCGGTGTAGCTGAATCTGTACTAAGTGCTCATTCTGCGGAGATGGGATATGTATTTGATGCAAGAAAATTATTATTGCCTATTCCAGCAAGAGAAATAAATATAAGCGGCGGACTTTTGACACAAAACCCGGGATATTAAATTTTAAAACTTTTAAACTATGAAAATTAAACAAAATATTTTCCGAAAAACAACTCTGTTACTCTTTAGTGTAGTAATTACAAGTTCTTTTGTTGGTTGTGTTGGTTCGGATACTTTTAGAGATGATTTGCCAGATTCTAATTCAAAGGCAGATACGATATTTCCTGAAGCTAATTTTGATTATACGGCGGATCAAACAGATTTTACCATAATAAATTTTACTGATCTTTCAACTGAAGCGTCTTCCTATTTATGGGATTTTGGTGGCGGTGAAACTTCTACAGATCGTGATCCTACATTTCAGTTTTCTGGTGAAGGTACATTTCCTGTTACTTTAGTTTCAAGTGATGGTAATGGTGTTACATCAACTGTTACATTAGATGTTGTGGTTGTAGATGAGTTGGTAGCGGCTTTTCAGTGTCCAGATTTCTTGTGTGATCCAAGAACACCTTGGGCCGGTGTAGATAGGGGAACTACTAGTTCTTACTCTGCAAGTTCTTCGCCAACACCACCAGAAGATAATGGTGCGGCTAAACTAAGTAGCAGTTCTAACTTTCTTGATCAAAGCATCCGTGTGGTTTCTGGTGCAACTTATGAGATAACGTTCTGGTATGTGAGTAAAACTACCGGTACTTCTGCAGGTACATTATTAATAGAAGATGCAGATACAGGAGATGATTTTCTTTTACAAGAAATTCCGTTAACTGATCAAGCTTCATCATACGTTCAAACATCATTCTCTTTTACAACTGGTGATGATACAGAGAACATGAGATTTAATATTGAATATGCAGGAACAGAATGTAGATTCTCTAAAATTAGTATTGATAGACTGAATTAGTGAAAATTCTTGAAAATGTAATTTAAAAATGCCACTGCAGTTAACAGTAGTTTCATTTTTAGATTACACTTCAAGACATCATGTATATTCTTAATCAGAAATTTAAATTGTTTAAGAAGCATCTAACAAAAAATAAAAAAATATAATATTATGAGTTTAATTAAAAAAGGAATAAGTGCCCTTTTGATAACTGGTCTGATCATGTCATGTGATGAAGATGGTTATGAGCCAATTGAGCCAGTTGATTCTTCTGGCGGTTCTATTGGAAGCGTATTTTCAAGTTTTGATGTATCAGCTAGTGGAGATGGTACCATTGTTACGGTAACACCGTTAACTGTTGGTGTAGATTCGTACGTAATTGATTTTGGTGATGGTAGTACACCGTTAACAGCATTGCAAGGAGAATCTGCTACATATGATTATTCTAACGTTGAAGCATCTGCAGACTACACCATAACCGTTACGACTAAAGCTTCAGGGCAAACCGATCTGGTTAAAACTGAAGATATTACGGTAGAGCATACTGTGCAATCTATTGACAGTGCTCCTGCGTCACCAGAAGTTAAAAGATATAATCTTTTAAACATTTTTACAGACGCTAGTTCTGTTGGTACAGCGGGTACAGGTGGTAAGGCTGTTATTTTGGATTCAGGAAACAATCTATTGGAATTTTCTAGATTGCATAGTGATGTAGGTGAATTTGCTTTAAGTGATGAGGTGGTTGCAGCAGACGCATTCTATAGCGGTGTTGGATCAAATGATATTCATTTTGATGTATATTCTGAGTTTGCTACAGGTATAGATAAGTTAAAAATAACTTTAGTAGATAGTACAAACGGTACTAGTCATATAATTGATGATTTGGATTTAACAGATGGTGAGTGGACAGGTTTTGATTTGGACTTGGCTACAGATTTTTCATCTCCTGTATCGCAATTTGAAACAATCCTTTTTGAATTAGGAAGTACTGGTACTGCAAATGATCATGCAACAATTACGGTAGACAATATATATATGTCAAGAATGACAGGTTCTTCTATTTTGAACGGTGATTTTGAAGATGGTCAAGATTTTTGGAAATGGACAACATTTACGGATGGGGAAACTAATCCTTTTGGTTCTAGTTCAGATGGTTCTAATCAAGATTATGATGGAGTTGATACAGGTAGTAAAACAAGAGGGGCAAAATGGTCATCAAGTCAATCTGGTGGTGATTTAAGAACTTCTAGTTCTAGATATGCATATCAAGAGCTTAATTTGGTTCCTGGTGCAGATTATATTTTAGAATATCAATATGCAATAAAGGACGATAGCGGTACAGATCCAATTGGTGGTAGAAAAATAGTAGGATTAATTCTAGATGGTCAGTATGATGATGGGGCAGATGCTGTTGACAACATAGGAGATAATTTAGGATTTAACGAAGGATTTGTAGCAGAGGGTAAGTTCTCAGATACGACAGATGGTGCAGGTACATTGGTGCAAATTCCTTTTACCGCTAATGATAGTGGAGAAGTTGCTATAATGTTTTTTGCAGTAACACCTGCAGATGCATTTATAGATAATGTGAAGGTTCGTTCAGTGAACCCTTAATTTGTAATTTATGCAAAACACCCGAAAAGGAATATTGGTATTTATAGTATTGCTATTTCTATCTGTAAACGCTACTTCTCAAAATCAGAAAAGTAGCGTTTCAGAATCGGATGTAAAACTTAAAAAATCCAAAAAAAGAAAGAAGAAAGTTAAGCTACCGGAAATTGATTTAAGTAACTGGAAGGTTACAATACCAGAAGGTAGTGGTAAAGGAGGGGCAATAAGTGTAGCACCGCCAGAGATTTTGAATTATGCTACAAATGAGGTGCTGAAACCTTACATGTACAATGATTCTACAAAAGGAGCTCTCACTTTTTATGCGTATCCAACAACTGCAACAACTGCCAATACTAAATATTCTAGGTCAGAATTAAGAGAACAAATGGTTCCAGGAAATGACAATGTAAATTGGACATTTAAGCAAGGGGGCACTTTAAAGGCAAAACTATCAGTTGATGAGGTTTCAAGAGATAAGAATGGTAAGTATCATAAAGTAATCATTCTACAAATTCATGGTAGGTTGACTAATGATCAAAAAGATTTAATCAAGCAAAAAGACAATAATGCGCCGCCGGTATTAAAGATATATTGGCAGAATGGTAAAATTAGAGTCAAAACAAAAAAATTAAAATATGCAGATGTAAATGCTCTTGGCATATTGCATGAAGAAGCTTGGACAGATGATGAAGGATTCAATTTTGAAGAAGAAGTAGGTTTCGGTAAGTTTCAAATTGAAGTGAAAGTTACAGATGGTAAAATGGTGGTTTCGTTGAATAAAACAGAATACGCCGTTTATGACGATTATAACATGAAAAGATGGGGTGTTTTTGAAAATTACTTTAAAGCAGGTAATTATTTTCAAAGCAGAGATGAAGGTTCATTTGCCAAGGTCAGTTTTTACGAACTTGAAGTAAAGCATTAATAAGAAGTATATGATTACAAATAATATTTTACGTTTCTGTAAACCAACTTTAGCAAATTATTTTTTTGCTTTTGCAATGGCATTAGCCATTGTAGGTTGTAGTAATGATGCAGAAATGGATGAAGAGGAAATTGTTCAGGAAGAAGAAGTGGTCAAAGAAGAGGAAGAGGTAACTCCAGAACCAGAAGAGGAAGTGGTTGTTGAAGAAGAACAAGTAGAAGGGGTAGACTTTTTTTTACCGAATATTGATTTAAGTAATTGGAAAGTTACATTGCCCATTGGTAGTCCAGATGAGGTAGAGCCACCAGAGATTATAGATTATGCTACTGATGAAAGATTAATACCTTATATGTATAATGATTCTACGGATGGTTCCTTGGTGTTTTACACAACGCCTGGTTCGTCTACAGCTAATTCTTCCTATTCACGAACGGAATTAAGAGAACAAATGGTACCTGGTAGTAATAGTACAAATTGGACTTTTACGGAAGGTGGCCGTATGAAGGGTACATTGTCTGTGCCTGAAATCACTACAGATGTAGGTGGTGATTTTCATAGAACCTTGGTAATGCAAATTCATGGTAGGCTAACCAATGAGCAAAGAGATTTAATTGGAGAGGATGATAACAATGCTCCCCCAATGTTAAAAATATATTGGCAGAAAGGTAAGGTAAGGGTACTTACTAAAAAGCTAAAAGATCTTAATGCTACAGATGAAGAAATTTTGCATACTGATGCTTGGGAGGATAATGAAGGACATACATTTTCAGAGGAAATCGGTACAGGTACATTTAGTCTAGAGATTATAGCTTCAGAAGGTAGGTTGGAAGTTATTTTAAATGAAACTGATTCTGTGGTTTATGAAGATATTCATATGCAAAAGTGGAGTGTGTTTGAAAACTATTTTAAGGCGGGGAACTATTTGCAAACCCTAGATGCGGGTGCGTTCGCTAGAGTTAAGTATTATGAATTAGAAGTCGCGCATTAGTGATATACGATAAATATACCTAGTATAAATAAGAGAGTTGTTTGAGTTAGATTTGTTGAAATGAGTTTACCGGCTTTTTTAAAAGCTGGTAAATCTCATATTAATTTTCTGATGTATAGAGTTTAGATGTTATTAAGATTATAATTTTTTAAACGATTTTCCTTAAAACAAGATATATATGAAATTAGAAATCCTCACAAGGACTGAAAATCAAGAAATACATAATGAAATTATAGTTCAGCTTAGAGATTTAATGAATAATAAAAATCTTGAGCCTGGTGATAAATTACCGTCAGAAAGAATGCTCTCAGATAAATTTGGCGTTAGTAGAAGTAGTGTTAGGGAGGCTATTCAAAAATTAGAATTTTATGGTATTTTAATATCCAAGCCACAAAGTGGAACTTTTGTGGCAGATATTGGTCAGGTAGCCATGAACGGTATGGTAAATGATATTTTAAGGCTTGATGAACCAGATTTCAAATCTTTGGTAGAAACTAGGATTTTATTAGAACTTAAGACTGTAAGGTTAGCTGCCAGAAGAAGAACTGATGACGATTTGCAATTAATGAAAAGTGCTTTAGATGCCTATCGTGAAAAAGTAGAAAATGGTGAAGATGCTGTACAAGAAGATTTGTTATTTCATTTGGCAATAGCCAGAGCTAGCGGTAATAGTACAATGAATACCTTTATGTTAATTATTACGCCAGAAATATTGACCAATTTTGAAAAATATCACGTTTGTGATAAGAATATGGCATTAAGAGGAATTCAAGAACATCAAGATGTTTTTGATGCAATTAAAAAGCAAGATCCTCAATTGGCAAAGGCAAAAATGAAAGTACACTTTAAGAACCTATACCAGTTTTGTTACAATATTTAATTGTTTAAAATAAATAATAATCATATTCTTTATACTCCAAATTTAAGTAACTATCAATTTTATTTTCATTATTAATCCACCTAAAAAATGAATAAAATAAATAACTCAGCCAAAAAATCGATTTGGAAAAAAATATTGGCTTTAGTATTGGCATTTGGTCCTGGTATCTTTGCTATTGGTTATACTATTGGTACGGGGAGTGTTACCTCAATGATTGTGGCAGGTAGTACTTATGGTATGCAACTTTTATGGGTGCTACTATTAAGTTGTATTTTTTCTGGTTTATTAATGTATGCTTATGGAAATTTTGCTTTAGTTACCGGCGAAACTGCTTTGTATGCTTTTAAGAAGCATTTAAAATGGGGTAAGTTGATTGCTATTCTAATAATTTTAGGTATTTCTTTTGGTCAATGGAATTCATTAATGGGTATTCTAGGTATTTCCGCAAATATTATTTATGAGATATTTTTAATTTATTTCCCTAGTCTGGTAGATGCCAAATATGAATCTGTTCTAATTATAGCAATATCTGTTATAATTTTATTTTATGGATTGCTATTAGTAGGTAAATACACTTTTTTTGAAAAGATTTTGGTCATTTTCGTAACAATAATGGGTCTTTCCTTTATTGTGTCGTTATTTATGGTAAACCCATTACCGGTTGAGGTAATTAAAGGGTTGATACCAACAATACCTAAGGTAGAAGGCGGACAAATGATGGTTGCAGCCTTTGTAGGTACCACTATGGCAGCAGCTACATTTCTTTCCAGACCACTTTTTGTAAAAGGAAAAGGATGGACAATTAAAAATCGTGGACAACAGAAAAAAGATGCTGTAATAGCAGCAACACTTGTATTTTTTATAAGCGCTTCTGTAATGGCTGTAGCCTGCGGTGCCTTATTTCATCAGGGAGAGCCAGTAACCAAAGTGTTGGATATGGTGAATACTTTAGAGCCTGTAGCAGGTAAATTTGCCCTTACACTTTTCTTTTTTGGTACATTAAGTGCAGGCTTGTCATCTATATTTCCGTGTTTATTGATCGCACCTATATTATTAGCAGATTATCAATCCGGAGAATTGGATACAAATTCAAAACAGTTTAGAATAATAACGGCAATAGCTTCATTGTTTGCATTGATTGTTCCAATATATGGGGCTAATCCTATTCAAATGCAAATACTGTCACAAGTCTTTAATGTGTTTGTTTTACCATTGGTGATTTTAGGGATTATCCTTCTCATCAACAACAAAAAATTAATGAACGAGTATAAGGCGGGTATATGGCTTAATTTAGGTCTGTTTGCTGCTCTTTTCTTTTCCTGTGTAATTTCTTATAATGGAATAGTGGCATTATTGGATTATTTTTAAACTTCAGGTAATCTAGGTATCACTTTTCAGTTTATCGAATGATTTTAAAATAAGATTAATAGTATCTTTGTCTCCTTATAAAGAATTACAAAGGGGATATTAGCTCAGTTGGTTTAGAGCGCTGCCTTGACAGGGCAGAGGTCACCGGTTCGAATCCAGTATATCCCACAGTTTTTATCGAAATAAGATTAAATAACATCTAGAACACGCTCTAATGCCATACCTCTAGAGCCTTTGATCAGAATACTTGATTTGGGTTTTAATTTGCTCTCTTTCAGGTAAACATTCAAATCATCAAAGTTTTTCAACTTTATAGATTTCGTACTAGTTCTATTAAAATTTTCACCTACTAATATTACTTTTTCAAAATTTAGGTCTAAAGCTAAATCGGCAATATTTTGATGTTCTTCCATAGCGGAATCTCCCAATTCAAACATGTCTCCAAGAATTAAAACTTTTTGATCCTTCTTTAAGGAACCAAAGTTCTCTAATGCCACCTTCATACTTGAAGGGTTCGCATTATAAGCGTCAAGAATTATGTAATGTCCGCTTTTGTCTATTATCTGAGATCTGTTATTATCTGGGGTGTAGCTTTCAATTGCATTTTTTATTTTGTTCAACTCAATATTAAAAAATTTTCCAATGATGATTGCAGCACAGCAATTTGGGAAATTATATGTACCAATAAGGTTAGATTTGATAATTGACCCTTCAGCTTTTATAGTAACGAATGGTTGGACTTCTACTAACGTAATATTATAATATTTGGAATTCTCAGTACTAAAGCCATATTTTTTGGTGTAGGCAGCGAGTTTTTCTAATTGTATGGGATCATCTGCATTTAGGAATATCGAATTTTTATTTGTAGTTAAATAATCATATAATTCGCTCTTACCTTTTATAACACCTTCCACACCTCCAAAACCTTCTAGATGTGCTTTGCCAAAGTTGGTAATGTATCCGTAATCAGGTTCTGCAATTGAGCATAAAAATTCAATTTCTTTAAGATGATTTGCACCCATTTCTACAATGGCAATCTCAGTATCTTGTTGTATTCTTAGTAAAGTTAGCGGTACACCTATATGATTGTTTAAATTACCTATAGTGGCAATGGTTTTATGGGTGGTACTTAGTACAGCATTAATCAACTCTTTGGTAGTTGTTTTTCCATTGCTACCTGTAAGACTAATGATTTCTACTTTAGATTGTTTTCTGTGAAAATTGGCCAATTGTTGTAATGTAGTCAAAACATTGTCTACGATAATTGTTCTTTGGTCAATGAAGTATTCTTTCTCATCTATAATCACCAAACTTGCTCCACTGTCAAGAGCTTTTTGAGCATAAGTGTTACCATTAAAATTATCTCCCTTCAATGCAAAGAAAATATCATTCTCTTTAATTTTTCTAGTATCTGTACTTATTGAAGGGTTTGCTAAGAAAGCAGAATGTAAATCTTGAATTTTCATAAAATCGAAGATAAAAAAAAGCCCCTTAAATAAGGAGCTTTTTTAATTCGTTAGGAAGAAAATTATTTAGCTTTCTTTCCTCTAACTGTTTTATTTTTTGTTTTCGATTTAGAACCGACTCTAGACATTGCACATCTAAAACCAATATAATCGGTAGCCATATATTGTGGCAAGTATCTTCTTTGTGCAGGATCTAACCAGTAAGCTCTATCTCTCCAAGATCCACCTTTGTAAACTCTTACTTCATCATTGATCAATGTAGTTCTATTGTTTGAAGAGTCATATCCTTTAACAAGGTTTCCTAATGAATCTCTTTCAACTGAATGCTTAGGAGAGTTATACATTTTTTTGCTTTCATCTTCCTCTTCACCATCGTTGAATCTATCATAGAATCTTGAAGAACCAGCGTCGCCATCTCTATATCCTCTGTTATCACTAGAAGAGAAATTTGTTCTCAAGTAAGTTTCTTCTTCATCAACAGGTACCATTTTAATTTCACCTGGTAAGTTTACGGCAACTACTTTTCCGTTTGGCAATGTATCATAAACTATAGAATCTCTAAGAATGTTAACTTTACCATCTTCGCCGATTGCAGTTTTCATGTAAATATTACCTCTGTAATAGTTGAAATCACTTACTTCATCGTCAACTATTGGTCGGTAAACATCAGCTACCCATTCGGCAACGTTACCAGCCATATCGTAAAGACCTAAATCGTTTGGCTTGTAAGACATAACTTGAGCAGTAATATCTGCGCCATCATCAGACCAACCTGCGATTCCGCCATAATCACCCTTACCTTGCTTGAAGTTTGCTAATTGATCACCTCTACCAACACGTTGTCCATTACGAGTGTAATCACCTTCCCAAGGATATTTTTTTCTACCTCTATAATTGTTATATTCTCTTTGCCCAACTTGCGCCTGTGCAGCATATTCCCACTCAGTTTCAGTAGGTAATCTATATTCTGGCATGATGATACCACTGCTTCTTTTTGCGAAAGCAGCTGTACTATCTTTTTTCATTTTTCCTTGTAGAGAGTCAATTTGACCATTATAAACCGATTCCGGTCTGTTTAAATAAGCCTCAGTACTAAAAGTACCTTGAACTTCTCCAGTTGCTGCTTGATATTTAGCATCTTCAGATAAGTACCCTTCTCTTTCTAACATAACTTCGTTTACACGGTCAGTTCTCCATTCTGCAAATTGAGTAGCCTGAATCCAGTTTACGCCAACTACAGGATACTCTGCGTATGCTGGGTGTCTTAGGTAGTTGTTGGTCATAGTTTCGTTAAAGCCTAATCTGTTTCTCCAAACCAAAGTATCTGGTAAAGCACCTACATAAATATTAGTGTATTTTGGGTTTTCTGGAGGATAAACACTTTTTAGATAATCTAGGTATTCCAAATACATTACATTGGTAACCTCTGTTTCATCCATATAAAAAGATTGAACATGCTGTGCAGTCGGAGTATTGTTCCAATCATGCATTACATCATCTTGTACTTTACCTTTAGTAAATGTACCACCTTCAACAAATACCAATCCAGGAGCGGTTTCTTGCTCTTTAAAGTCGGTATTGTATTGAAAACCACCTTCCTTGGCATTTATCTTCCAACCTGTAGCTCTAGACGTATTTTTTCCAGATGAGGATTTAGAACAGCTACTTACTGTAAAACCTCCTACTAATACCGTGCATGAGAGTACAACTTTTATTAAATGTTTTTTCATAATTAGGACTTGAGTTCAATTTCCATATACTATAGTAGTTTGGTAGCTATAGTATATGATACTGTAATTTCTTTTAATTTGTTTGTCACTTTCGCTCAATAGAACGGTGTTTTTATGAGATTATTTTACAATTGAAAATAATTTTAAAAATCTCATAGCGAACTGTCAATAAATTTAGGCTCGCTTTAATAGGTAAACGCTAAAAACAACTAATTAGTATGGTTTTGGATAATTCTTTTAGAAACAATAAACAACCGGGATTTATTGAGATTTAAAAAGGCGAAGATGTCTTTATTGATACTCGTATGATAAAATGTTGCAAAAAATTTAATATTCATGCAAGATAACGGGAAAATATGCGTTTACATGTAAAATATTAAAGTGTGAAATAGGGCATTCACTATATTTCACCTTTAAAAATTTAAAGAACTATTCTAAAATGAGAAAAATTTCTATCATTTTCTTTGTATTTATTATCGGTAAGGTATTTGCGCAAGACGATCAACGTGTAATTACTACAGCCGTTCCATTTCTTACAATTGCAGCAGATGCAAGATCTGCGGGTATGGGTGATATGGGTGTAGCAACGTCTACAGATGCTTTTTCTCAACAATGGAACCCTGCGAAGTTCGCTTTCGCGGAACAAAAAATGGGAATAGGAGTTAGTTATACTCCATATTTGGAAAGCATCATTACTGATATTTCTTTGTTGAACGCAAGTTTTTACAACAAGTTAAATGAGCAGAGTGCTTTTGCGGTTAGTTTAAGATACTTTACATTAGGTGAAATCGAATTAAGGCAATTCGCAAATGATCCAGGTACCATTGCTAAACCAAACGAATTAGCATTGGATGGTTCTTATTCTTTAAAATTGAGTCCAACTTTCTCAATGGCAGTAGGTGGTAGATATATTAGGTCTAACTTAAAATTACCACAGAACGGAACTGAAGATTCTCAGGCTGCAGGTTCATTTGCTGTGGATGTGGCAGGTTACTACAGATCACGAGAGATAGCATATAATAATTTCGATGGTAGATGGAGGGCTGGTTTTAATCTTTCAAATATTGGAGGTAAAATTCAGTATGATGAAGGAGGACAAGAGAATTTCTTGCCTAGTAAATTAAGTTTTGGTGGTGGTTTTGATTTTATTTTAGATCAAGACAACGTAATAGGCATAATAACTGAATTTACTAAGTTATTAGTACCAACACCTCAAGATTTTGATAATGATGGTGATGTAGATGCCGCTGATAATGATATCTATCAAAATGAAAGCGGATTCAGTGGAATATTTAATTCTTTTTCTGATGCACCAGATGGTTTTAGTGAAGAGTTAAAAGAATTTACTTGGGCGTTAGGGGCGGAATACACGTATCAAGATGCCTTTATGCTTAGAACAGGTTACTTTAATGAAAGCGAAGAAAAAGGATCAAGAAAGTTTTTTACACTTGGTGCAGGTTTTAAATTTAAAGCGGCACAAGTAGATTTGTCTTATTTGTTCTCAACATCTCAAGTGAGAAATCCATTAGAAAATACACTTCGTTTTGCTCTTACCTTTAATTTAGGAGAAGAGTTTTATAATGACTAATGGTAAAAACACATAAATTTTTTAAAAAAAAACCTGCTTCAAGCAGGTTTTTTTTATGCATTAACTTTTTTATTCAATTATTATAAGTGTCAAGTATATATTTGTAGATTGAAAAATAAAATAAAGATATGATCAGTCAAAAGAAGATAAGCTTTGATATAACGGTATATGATTCGGTAAGCGAATTAAGTAATAATGATCAAAATCTAATGTCAGCAGCTGTAAAAGCAAGAGGTAGGGCCTATGCCCCCTATTCTAGTTTTAATGTTGGGGCTTCTGTTTTATTAGAGAATGGGGAGATTATAGAAGGTAATAATCAAGAAAATGCATCATATCCCTCTGGGCTTTGTGCAGAAAGGGTGGCAGTTTTTTATGCCGGGGCAAAATATCCGGGAATGAAAATTAAGGCAATTGCAATTACTGCGGCATCATTAAATCATGTGGTTAGTGAACCAGCAGCCCCTTGTGGTAACTGTAGACAGGCAATTTCTGAATATGAATTTAGACAGCAAGAACCTATCAGAATTCTTTTAATGGGCGAAACTGGTGGTGTTATTGAATGCAATTCACTTGCAAATTTGCTACCTCTTGGTTTTAATAGTAGTTTTTTGAATTAAGAAAACTTATAAAAAGTATTGTAAATAAACACGTTATATGCTTTATTTGTTAAGCACATAATTTCTGGGTCGATTTGCTTCTAATATTTTTATCGATTCATTTATATGTGTATTTTTGCTCTTCTTGGATACCTAGGTCATACATGCCTCTGTTATCAAATAAAGAATTTAAACCTTTAGTTAAAATTGATGAAAAAAATCACCAAGGAAACGTATTTAAAGTGGTATGCAGACATGCTGTTTTGGAGAAAGTTTGAGGATAAATTGGCTGCTGTATACATTCAGCAAAAGGTAAGAGGGTTTTTACATTTGTATAATGGGCAAGAAGCTGTTTTGGCTGGTGCTCTTCATGCAATGGATTTAACCAAAGACCGAATGATAACTGCTTATAGAAATCACGTTCAACCTATTGGTATGGGTGTTGATCCTAAAATGGTTATGGCTGAGCTTTATGGTAAAGTAACAGGTACTTCTAAAGGTATGGGTGGGTCCATGCATATCTTTTCTAAGGAGCATCGCTTTCATGGAGGTCACGGTATTGTTGGGGGACAAATTCCTCTAGGTGCAGGTATGGCCTTTGGTGATAAGTACGCAGGTAGAGATAACGTTACCTTATGTTATATGGGTGATGGTGCTGTAAGGCAAGGGTCTTTACATGAGACTTTCAACTTAGCTATGTTATGGCAATTGCCAGTTGTTTTCATTTGCGAAAATAATGGTTATGCTATGGGAACTTCGGTAGCAAGAACATCTTTTTCTACAGAAATCTGGAAGCTAGGTTTGGGTTATGAAATGCCTTGTGGACCAGTAGATGGTATGAATCCTGTTACGGTTGCTCAAGAAATGAGTAAAGCTATTGAAAGAGCACGTAGTGGTGGCGGACCAACTTTCCTTGAAATGAAAACTTACAGATACAGAGGTCATTCAATGTCAGATGCTCAGCATTATAGAACCAAGGACGAAGTTGAAGAATACAAAAAGATTGATCCAATTACTCAGGTGTTGGATATTATCAAAGAAAATAAATACGCAACTGACGATGAAATCAAAGACATTGACAAAAATGTTAAGGTCATGGTTAAAGAGTGCGAGAAGTTTGCAGAAGAATCAGATTATCCACCAGTAAACCAATTATACGATATGGTTTACGAACAAGAGGATTTTCCATTTGTTCAACATAAATTATAATTAGATGGCTATAGTAGTAAACATGCCCCGTTTAAGCGATACCATGGAAGAAGGTACCGTAGCTAAATGGTTAAAAAGCGTTGGAGATAAAATAGAAGAAGGAGATATATTGGCGGAAATCGAAACTGATAAGGCGACGATGGAATTCGAATCTTTCAATGAAGGTACTTTGTTGCATATTGGTATTCAAGAAGGAGATACTGTTCCTGTAGATAGTCTTTTGGCGATTATCGGTGATGAGGGAGAAGATATTTCTGCTTTGATAAGTGGAGGTGGTGCAACTGCTTCAGAAGAGGAATCTGCTGAAGAGCCTGTTGCTGAGGGTTCTTCTGAAGATGCCGAAGCTCAAGGTTCTGGTGAAATTCCTGAAGGAGTAGAAATCGTAAAGATGCCTCGTTTAAGTGACACCATGGAAGAAGGTACTGTGGCTAGTTGGTTAAAGAAAGTTGGTGATGATGTTGAAGAGGGGGATATTCTTGCAGAGATAGAAACGGATAAGGCTACAATGGAATTTGAGTCTTTCTATAACGGTAAATTGTTATATATAGGTATACAAGAAGGTGAGTCTTCTCCTGTAGATGCGGTTTTGGCAGTTATTGGTCCAGAAGGAACGGATGTTGATGCCGTTTTAAGTAATAAATCTGGCGGAAGTAAAAAGAGTTCTGCTACCGAAGCTAAAAAAGAAGATAAAAAATCTGCAGATACTACTGGTAAGAAAGAGGTTTCCAAATCGATTGCAGATGGTGAACGTATTTTTGCATCTCCTTTGGCCAAAAAAATTGCAGCGGATAAAGGTATAGATTTGGCTAGTGTTTCCGGTTCTGGAGATAATGGCAGAATTACTAAAAAAGATATAGAAAATTATACGCCAAGTGCAGCTGAAGCTCCTGTTGCTTCATCAAGTGCAAAGGCTGATAATGCAATAGCTTCTCAGCCGGTTTCTATGGCTTTGCCATCTGGTGAGGAAGGTACGGAAGAAGTTAAGAATTCTAATATGCGTAAGGCTATTGCCAAAGCATTGGGTAATTCTAAATTTAACGCACCACATTTCTATCTTACTATAGAGGTGGATATGGATAATGCAAAAGCTTCACGTGCACAAATAAATAGTTTGCCTGACACCAAAGTATCATTTAATGATATGGTATTGAAAGCTTGCGCAATGGCACTTAAGAAGCATCCACAGGTAAATACTACTTGGAGTGCTGATGCTACAAAATTTCACAAGCATATTCATATGGGTGTTGCTGTGGCAGTAGATGAAGGTCTAGTTGTACCAGTTGTAAAACATGCTGACTTATTGGGCTTAACACAAATAGGAAGTGCTGTAAAAGATTTAGCTGGTAAGGCAAGAAACAAGAAGATTGCTCCATCAGAAATGGAGGGTAGTACATTTACCGTTTCTAATTTAGGTATGTTTGGTATTCTTGAGTTTACAAGTATCATCAATCAGCCAAATTCAGCTATACTTTCTGTTGGTGCAATTGTAGAAAAACCAGTTGTTAAAAATGGGGAGATAGTAGTAGGTAATACTATGAAGTTGACTCTTGCTTGTGATCATAGAACCGTAGATGGAGCTGTGGGAGCACAATTCCTTCAGACATTGAGATATTTTGTAGAAAATCCTGTTACTATGTTAGCGTAGAACATTGATTTAAAAATAGAATTAGAAAAGCATCCTTTCATCGGGATGCTTTTTTTTATCTTTATATTTTAAACTAGATAAGATGATGAAACATATATATGTAGCTTTTTTTAGCTTTTTACTTTTAAGTTGTGGAAGCACAAAAGTGGATCAGTCAACAGTGTTGAATCCTACGAATCCAAAAGGTGTTAAGGGTTCGGTTCTGCCTGCATCTAAAGATGCTCAATTAGAAAGTGTAAAGTCAAATGTTTCTGTCAAAGCTTTGTCCGTTGATATAGAAGCAATCATGACTTTCTTGACGTCAGATGAATTACAGGGTAGAGATACTGGAAGCGAGGGAATTGAAAAGGCTGCAGATTTTATTCAAAATGTATTCAAGAACAATAATGTTCTGCCTTATTTTGCAACATATAGAGATACATTGGAAAACTATAGTGACGGTGTAGCTTATAATGTAGTTGGTTTTTTACCTGGGACAGATTCAAAACTTAAAAATGAATTCGTGGTAATTGGCGCACATTATGATCATATAGGCTTGATTAGCGGAGACGGAGATGATACTATAGCAAATGGTGCCAATGACAACGCATCAGGTACTACTGCTGTTTTGGAATTTGCTAAATATTTTGGTGAACATAAAAACAACAAACGGAGCGTAATTTTTGCCCTATTCACTGCAGAAGAAAAAGGGTTGGTAGGTTCTAAGCATTTAGCTAAGAAGTTAAAAGAACAAAGTATTAGTTTGTATACTATGCTAAATTTTGAAATGGTTGGTGTGCCAATGGTGGAGAAGGATCATAGTTTGTATTTAACAGGTTATGAATTATCTAATTTAGCAGAAATCAGTAATGGCTATGCCAATAAAAATTTGGTAGGGTTTCTTCCAAAGGCAAAAGAATTTAATTTGTTCAGACGTTCGGACAATGCGCCATTTCATGATGAGTTTAATGTGCCTTCGCAAACCTATAGTTCCTTTGATTTTACCAATTTTGGTGAGTATCATAAGGTAGGTGATGAGGCATCGTTAATTGATTATGGTTTTATGGCTAAAATAGTAAGCGAATCTGTACCAATGCTAGAGGGTATTATAAATGCACCTATAAAAGAAGTAAAGTATAACTAATGGAATACATTATAGTAACAGGTACCAGTAGAGGAATAGGATTTGAGTTAAGCAAATTATTGGCTGGCGCTGGGTATAAGGTTTTAGCGCTTTCTAGAAATGCAGAACCGATTAAGAATCTTAAGCATAAAAATATTGAAGCATTTTCTTTTGATGTCTCCGCTAAAGAAAGTAGAAATCATCTATCTGAATTTTTAAAAGATAAAAGTGCTAATGTTCTAGCGCTTATAAATAATGCGGGTAAGCTTATAAATAAACCATTTCTAGAAATAACAGAAGAGGAATTTAAGGCGGTATATGATGTTAATGTATTTGGTGTAGCCGCTGTGACAAGACTGGCTATTCCTTTCATGAGTAAAAGCGGTCATGTTCTTACCATTAGTTCTATGGGCGGCATACAGGGTAGTGCAAAGTTCCCCGGACTTTCAGCTTATAGTTCAAGTAAAGGAGCGGTATTGACTTTGACGGAATTATTAGCTGAAGAATTTAAAGAAACTGGTCCGTCATTTAACGCATTGGCCTTAGGAGCCGTACAAACAGAAATGTTAGAAGAGGCATTCCCAGGTTATGAAGCTCCGGTAAGTGCAAAGGAAATGGCAGAATATGTAATGGACTTTGCGTTAAAGGGACAGAAAATGTATAACGGTAAAATTTTGCAGGTTAGTAGTAGTACGCCATAATAATGCAGCAAACATTAGCTAAATATCTTCCAGAATTGGCGGTTAGTCCTTGTTTTGAACTAATTAAGGATACTCAGGTGCATTTAAAAATCGTTAATGAGCGTGTAACTAGGCATGGAGATTATAGAAGAAGAAAAGACGGTAATCATCAAATAACGGTAAATGCTTCTTTAAATAAATACAGGTTCTTAATTACTTTAATTCACGAAATTGCCCATTTAATTGCTTTTGAGAAATATGGGCGTGGTATTAAGCCGCATGGTCTGGAATGGAAAAAAACATTTCAACATTTAATGATTCCGTTTATTAGACCAGAGATATTTCCATCGCAATTATTACCATTATTAGCTAGACATTTTAAGAATCCAAAGGCAAGTAGTAGTACGGACGCTCAGCTATCTATTGCTTTAAAACAATTCGATGAACAACAATCGGAAAAAACTTACGTTTACGAATTACCAATAGGATGCGTTTTTCGTATCTATAATGGGAAGTTATTTAAAAAAGGAAATAAACGAACCAAGCGTTATGAGTGTATAGAAATATCTACAGGAAGGATGTTTTTATTTCAACCAAATGCTGAGGTAGAATTAATAAAAAGCTGACATGAATAAAAATTATTATGCCGTTTTAATGGCAGGAGGAGTAGGATCGAGATTCTGGCCAATAAGTACAAGTGAAAATCCGAAACAATTTCATGATATGTTGGGTACAGGTGATACCCTTATTCAGAAAACGTTTCAAAGGTTAAATAAGTTTGTGCCTACCGAGAATATTTTAATTCTTACCAACGAGCGTTATAATGATTTAGTGTTAGAGCAATTACCTTTGGTAAAGCAAGAACAAGTAGTTCTTGAGCCTGCAATGAGAAATACAGCACCATGTATTTTGTATGCTGCCATGAAAATTCAGAAAATGAATGAAGATGCGGTTATGATTGTGGCACCAAGTGATCATTGGATCGAAGATGAAGATGCATTTGCAAAAGATGTAACGGCGTGTTTTAAAAAGTGTGAAACAGAAGATGTTTTGTGTACGTTAGGTATCAAGCCTTCTTTTCCTAATACCGGTTTTGGGTATATAGAGTCTAATAAAACTGATACTGCTTCAATTAAAAAAGTAAATCAGTTTAGAGAAAAACCTGATTATGAAACTGCGAAAGATTTTCTTGCACAAGGTAACTTTTTGTGGAATGCAGGGATATTTATGTGGAGTGCAAAAACCATAGTCAATGCATTTCAAAATTTTCAGCCAAAGCAGTATGCGTTGTTTAGAGATGGTCTAGTATGTTATAATACAGACGATGAAAAGAAGTTTATCTCTGAGAACTACCCAAAGGCTGAAAACATTTCTATTGATTATGCTATTTTAGAAAACTCTAAAGCTATTTACGTTAAAGAGGCTACTTTTGATTGGAATGATTTAGGTACTTGGGGGTCGTTATATGACAAGTTAGATAAGGACGAGAATAAAAACGCTATAGTAAATGCGAAAGTATTAACGCAAGATGCTAGTGGTAACATGATAAGGTCTAAAGCCGGTAAGGTTGTTGTTGTAGATGGTCTTAATGATTATATCATAGTTGATAAAGATGAAGTACTTTTGATCTATCCAAAGACTAAAGAACAAGATATCAAACAAGTTTTAAATAAGGTTAAAGATGCCTTTGGTGATGAATTCGCTTAATAAATATGGAGAACAATCTTAATCAAGATAATATTACCCCTACTAGTAATGAAGGTGGTGGTAGTGAAGAAGTAAAAAAAGATTTTCAAGGTCTTTTAGGTAGTGTAAAAAAGTTCCTTTCTGAGCTGTTGGATATTAGAACCAATACAGATCAGCAAGCGACTAAAGAAGCTATTATAGCCGATATTCCTTTTAAGGGGCATACTTCTTGGATTTTGATATGTTCCATTTTTATTGCATCCATAGGTCTTAATGCCAATTCTACTGCGGTAGTTATTGGCGCCATGTTAATATCGCCATTAATGGGACCTATTTTAGGAATAGGGATGTCTGTGGCAATCAATGATATAGATACCTTAAAAAGATCATTAAAGAACTTTGCGGTAATGGTGGTACTTAGTGTCATTACCGCATATTTATTTTATCGTTTTTTTCCCCTTAGAGATGAGTCTTCAGAGCTTCTAGCTAGAACAGAGCCGGATATTAGAGATGTTTTAATAGCATTTTTTGGTGGCTTGGCATTGGTAATTGCCCGTGCTAAAAAAGGTACTATAGCTAGTGTTATTTTTGGTGTTGCAATAGCAACGGCATTAATGCCGCCTTTATGTACAGTAGGTTTTGGTTTGGCAATTGGTAATTTTGAGTACGCTACAGGTGCAATGTACCTGTTTATTATCAATACTATTTTTATAGCCTTGGCGACCTTTTTGGTGATTAAGCTCTTAAAATTTCCCATGGTTCGTTACGTGAATTCGCAACGAAGAAAATTAATAGCTAGGTTGGCTTCTTTATTAGCTGTATTGGTAATGATTCCTGCTGGTATTACATTTTACAATGTATTTAAAAAATCATTGTTTAATAGAGATGCAGAGTCCTTTATTACAGAGAAAATAGAACCATATCAATTTACGGGAGAAGGTAAATTTCTAAGAGATTTTAGTGAGGTGGTTTATGATGATGAAGGTAATTCTAAAATAGAATTATTCTTTATGGGCAATGAGGGAATACCAGAAAATGTAATTGCTACGTGGCGTACACAGATGGCAGATTATAAACAATTAAATGGTACTGAGCTTGCCGTTGTTCAGGGTTCTAGAAGCGATGAGGCAAATGAACTTAAATACGTAAATGAGCTATATGAATCTCAGAAAAGTATTCTGACCAGTAAAGATGAGAAAATACAGGTTCTAGAGACGGAGCTGATGCGTTTAAATCAAATTTCATCAAATCAAATCCCTTTTAAAGAGATTAGTCTTGAAGCAAAGACCAATTACGAAAACTTGGATAGAATTGGATATGCATATTTAATTTCGACAGATTTTACAAAGACGGATAGTATTCCCTTATTTGAAGTCACATGGAAAAAAGAAGCTAAAAGAGCCGAAACAGTTAAGGATATGGCTAAGCTGCAAGAGTGGTTGAGGCTTAGATTGGATAATAAGAATATCCAAATTAAGGAAATGCCTAAAGACTAGTTTTGTTCTTGTATATACATTTGGCGCACTTTCTTAAAAAGGTCAGATGAATACACAAAGTTTGTAACCGCCTCATTATCGGTTTTAAAGATTTCGTTTTTAGTACCTTCCCATTCTAAAAGTCCATCCTTAAGAAATATTATTTTTTCTCCAATTTGCATTACAGAGTTCATGTCATGAGTGTTTATGACCGTTGTAATGTTATATTCTTCTGTAATTTCTTTGATCAGGTCGTCTATTAGAATTGCCGTTTTAGGATCCAGACCAGAATTAGGTTCGTCACAAAATAAATATTTTGGATTCATAACAATTGCACGGGCAATTGCTACACGTTTCTGCATACCTCCAGAAATTTCGGAAGGGAATTTATGATGTGCATCAATTAGGTTTACTCTTTTTAGAACGGCATCTACGCGGTCTTTCATTTCAGATTTAGACTGCTTGGTAAACATTTCCAAAGGAAACATCACATTGCCTTCAACGCTCATGCTATCAAATAGGGCGCTACCTTGAAATACCATGCCCATTTCTTGTCTCAAATCGCGCTTTTCATCATCAGAATGCTCTGAATATAATTTACCATCGTATGCAATGCCGCCTTCTTCTGGTTCAAAAAGACCCAGTAGGCATTTAAGAAAAACGGTTTTACCAGATCCACTTTGTCCAATAACCAAATTTGTTTTTCCTTTTTCAAAGGTGGTAGTTATGCCCTTAAGAATATGAGCGTCGCCAAAAGATTTGTGTATGTCTCGTACCTCTATCATTATCCTAGTAAAAGTTGTGTTAAAATATAATTAAGAATGATAATTACAACACTCGTCCAAACAAATGAAGTTGTACTTGCTTTACCTACTTCTAACGCACCACCTTTCATATAAAAACCATGAAAAGAAGGGATGGTAGCAATAACAAATGCGAAAATTAAAGTTTTTACGAAAGCGTATGCAATATGAAAAGGAACAAAATCTGCTTGTAAACCGGTAATAAAATTTTCGCTAGTTAAGAATCCGCCGAAAACGCCGGCCATCCATCCGCCAAATATTCCTACATACATAGAAATGGCAATGGCAAAAGGATAAAATAACATAGCAATAATTTTAGGGAATACTAAATAGTTCAATGAGTTTACACCCATAACCTCTAAAGCATCAATTTGCTCTGTAACACGCATTGTACCAATACTAGAAGTAATATAAGAACCTACTTTACCTGCCATTATAATAGAAACGAAAGTTGGCGCAAACTCTAAAATAACCGATTGGCGCGTTGCAAAACCAATTAGGTCTCTTGGTATTAACGGGTTGGTAAGGTTAAGTGCTGTTTGTATGGCTACAACGGCACCAATAAAAAAGGAGATAAAAATGATAATACCTAATGAGCTAAAAATCAACTCGTCTATTTCCTTTAATATAAGTGACTTCATTATTCTCCACTTGGTCGGTTTTTTAAAAACCTCACGGATCATAATTGCATAGCTTCCTACAGATGCTAAATAGTTCATTTATTAAAAATAAAATTCTTACCGTAAAAATAACAATAAAGGACTTGATTTAACCTCCGTTTAATCTTTAAAGGTGTAAATTATTTACATTTGTGCTACAATCCTATCTCAATGAAAATGAAAAATTATTTTGTTGCTTCTTTGTTAGTAAGCACCATGTTATTTGTAAGCGTATTAAGCGCACAAAAGAAAAATAAAGAAACCCGCAATGACAATCTTTTAAGGGTGAAGCCTAAATTGGTTGTAGGTATTGTAGTAGATCAAATGCGTTATGATTATTTAACTCGTTTTTATGATCACTTTGGAAATGACGGATTTAAAAGACTTGTTGAGCAAGGTTTTAATTGTAAGAATAATCATTTCAACTACGCGCCTACCAGTACAGGTCCTGGTCACACATCTGTGTATACCGGTACAACGCCTGCGGTACATGGCATTATTGGTAATAATTGGTATGATAAGGAATTAGATGCCAGTGTATATTGCGCAAGTGATGATACATATACTTCTGTTGGTACAACTGCAGATGAGGGTAAAATGTCTCCACATCGTATGGGAGTTACGACCATAACGGATGAAGTGCGTTTAAGTAGCCAAATGAAAGGCAAAACTATTGCTATTGCATTAAAGGATAGAGGTGCTGTGTTGCCTGGTGGGCATACAGCTAACGCAGCATATTGGTTTCATGGCGCAGATGAAGGTAATTGGATAACAAGTTCATTTTATATGACGCAATTGCCTAAATGGGTAAATGATTTTAATTCATCAGGTACAGCGCAATCATACAAGAAAGTATGGAATACCTTAAAAGATATTAAAGAATATAAAGAGAGCGGAACCGATAATAATTTATTTGAAGGTAAATTTGAGGGCGAAGCAACCACTTCATTTCCGCATAACCCTGCAGAACTTTTAGATAAGAATAAAAGTTTTGATATTATTAAGGCAACACCATTTGGTAATTCTTTGACTGCTGATTTTGCTATTGAAGCATTGAAGCAAGAGAATTTGGGTAAGGATGACATTACAGATTTTCTTGCAGTAAGTTTTTCAAGTACAGATTACGTAGGGCATATGTTCGGTGTTAACTCAAAAGAGATTCAAGATACGTACTTAAGATTAGATGCGGACTTGGCAAGACTGTTCAAGGCGTTGGATAAGAACGTGGGCGAAGGGGAGTATACCCTGTTTTTAACTGCGGATCATGGTGCTGTTGAGGTGCCAACCTATCTAAAAAGTGAAAAAATCCCTTCTGGATATGTGGACACAGCTGCTAATAAAAAAAGATTAAACGAGTTTTTGCAGTATAAATATGGTACTGAAGATATTATAAAAAACTATTCCAATGATCAAATATTCTTGGACCATAAAATAGTAAAGAATTTAGATCTTAGTTTGGCAGACGTACAAGTTGAAATAGCTCAAGAAGTTTTGGGTTATGATGCAATAGATAGGGTGTATACTGCAAGTCAAATGTGGTCTAACAACTACACATCAGGTATTCCATATATACTTCAGAACGGTTATAATCAAAAGAGATCTGGTGACGTGTTGGTAGTGTTAAAACCAGGGTATATTTCATACAGTACAACTGGTTCTACACATGGGTCACCTCAAATATATGATACGCATGCACCATTATTGTTTTATGGTAAAGGTATAAAGTCTGGTTCAACGGTTAACAGAACAGAAATACCAGATATCGCGCCAACTATTTCTGCTTTGTTGGGAATATCTTTTCCAAACGGTACAACTGGTAAACCTATAACCGAGGTGATAAAATAATATGGATGACAGGGGCGTAGGTATTTTTGACTCAGGTATTGGGGGAACATCTATTTGGGGAGAAATTCAAGAACTTTTACCCTTAGAGGAGTGTATTTATTTGGCAGATAGCAAGAATGCACCCTATGGAGAAAAACCAGAAGAAAAAATTCTAGCGCTCAGTATAAAGAATACGGAATTCTTGTTAAGCAAGGGGTGTAAATTAATAGTCGTTGCCTGCAATACGGCAACGACCAATGCAATAGATTATTTAAGGGAAAATTACAACGTTCCCTTTATAGGTATAGAACCTGCAATAAAACCTGCGGCTATAAATTCAAAATCCAAGATTGTAGGTGTTTTGGCTACAAAAGGAACCTTGTCAAGTAGTTTGTTTCATAGTACTTCTAAAAATCATGCGGCAGGTATTACCATATTGGAGCAGCGAGGTACAGGCTTGGTTGAAATGATTGAAAATGGTCATCTTGAAAGTGAAGAATTGTACCTTCTCTTAGAAAGTTATATTATGCCAATGCTAGAAAAAGGAATGGATTATCTGGTGTTAGGCTGTACGCATTACCCATACTTAATTCCCTTATTACAAAAAATGTTGCCAGAAAATGTTACTATAATAGACTCAGGTCAGGCAGTGGCAAGACAGACTAAATCAGTGCTGGAGCAAAATAATTTATTAACCAATTCCAATGAGTTGGGAACGCATCAATTTTTCACTAATGGAGATGAGAAAGTGCTAGCTTCCATTTTAAGTCCGGCAAAAGTCAAACATTCTGTATCCTTTAAAGATTTTTAAGGGCCGTTTCTTTTTTTACGTAAGTTAAATAGGTAAAAGAAAGCTTGTGCTTTTCATCTGTTGGGTGAAATTCTTGTTTCGTCAGCATCCAATAATTCTCATCTATTTCTGGAAAGAAAGTATCGGCATCTTCAAAAGAACCATGAACTCTGGTAAGCTCAATTTTGTCAGATTCCTTTTCACCTTGCTTATATATTTCTCCACCTCCAATTATAAATGCAATTTCGTTTTCAACTAAATTTATGGCTTCGTCAAGAGAATGAACCACTATACATTGATCGAATTCAACACTGTAGTCCTTGTCTCTGGTAATAATAATGTGTGTTCTGTTTGGTAACGGCTTTGGAAAACTCTCATATGTTTTTCTACCCATTATAATTTTGTGCCCAGAGGTTAGTTTTTTGAACCTTTTAAAATCATCTGGTAAATGCCATAGTAGATCATTGTCTTTGCCTAATGCATTATTTTCTGCAGCGGCAGCTATCATTATAAGTGTTCTCAAAGCAATTTTTTTTTAGGTTCTTACTTAATTGATAAAGGTGGTGTTATTTCCTGTTCAATTTCTTTCTCCATTTCGGCAATGCGTTTCTTTTGCTTCTCAACCAATTTCTCTCGTTGAGCGCGCTCCCAATCGGTGCCCATGAATTTATTAGTAATAAAAACGTTGAAAACATGAAGAACAAATAAAAAGCCCCAAAAAGTAATTGCCCAAACGAACCAATTATATTCTTGTCCGTATTTTAATATTTTATTGATAAGGACCAAGAAGACGCTACCTACTAAAAAGACTACAAAATGCGTATAAAGACGTTTCTTTTGTTTCACTCTTTTTTGAGCGTTCTCTAACAGCTCATGCTGTTCTAAATCTAATTTGGAGGTATTTTTATTTCTAGAAAACATACTCTTCCTATCTTTGGTATAAAGATACAGCAATTGTAGTATACCCTATAACCAATGGAAAAAATTAGAAAGGAATTCCCAGTTTTAAGAAAAGGTATTTATGCGAACACCGCAGTGTATGGTTTGCTATATGATTCTTTATTAGAATGGCGTCAAGAGCATGATTTAGACTTTCTAATAGATGGTAGCGATATGCGCGAAAAGTCTTTAAAAGTAATATCAGATACACGTTCTGCCATTGGTAAGTTCTTTAACTGCAAACGACAGAATGTTGCATTAGTCAGTAATTTTTCATCAGGACTCAATATTTTGCTAGAAGGATTGGATGAGGATAAAAAGGTGTTACTTGTAGAGAATGATTATCCTTCTCTTAATTGGAGTTTTGAAAATAGAGATTTTGAGGTGTCTTATATAGCACAGACTACTGATTTAGAAGAGCGAATTAAAGAAGCCGTATCCAACCAAAAAATTGATGTCCTTGCCTTGAGCTTGGTTCAGTGGTTAGACGGATTTACAATTGATTTGGATTTCTTGAAGGAATTAAAAAAAGATAATCCCAAATTAATTATCATGGTAGATGGTACCCAGTTTTGTGGCAGTGCTAGTTTTGATTTTGATAATTCTGGAATTGACGTTCTGGGAGCTAGTGCGTATAAATGGTTATTGGCTGGTTATGGTAATGGTTTTATGTTATTCTCAGATCAAGTTAAGAATGAATTTGCCATAAATAATATAGGTTTTAATGCGGCAGATGGTGATTTCGATAAAAAAACTGAAATTAGGTTTGCCAAGAAATTTGAACCTGGTCATTTATCTTCATTGATTTTTGGAAGCTTGAAGTATTCTATTGATTTCTTTGAAAGAATAGGGATGGATAAGATTACGACACATAATCGTAGGTTGGCAAAGAAGGCAAAGTCTGAATTTGAAAAATTAGGTCTGTTATCCGATGAAATTAAAAATAGAAAAGAACATAGTACCATTTTCAATATTAAAGCGGATGACGCTACTTTTCAAAAATTGAAAGATAACGATGTATTTTGTGCACAACGTGGTAATGGTGTAAGGTTAAGTTTTCATTTCTACAATACGGAAGCAGAGATAGATGCCATTGTTAAAATTTTAAAAACAAGCTAACGGTATTCGTAATAAAGAATTTTTTTATCCTTAAATTTTGTTGTGCATCTAAAAAAAGGATTATTATTAAGGATTTGATAAAAATACCTTAAGTATTGTAAATGAGTGTTTTATTGTGCTAGTTTTGCTTAAAATATTAAATTTAATATCATGGCAATTGCAAAAAAATATTTAAAGACTAAGCCAGTTTGTAAGGTTACTTTTACAGTGCCTACAGACGATGCAAAGAAAGTAGCTGTAGTAGGCGATTTCAATAATTGGAATGCTAAGAAGAGCGCTTTAAAAAAACAAAAGAACGGTACTTTCAAAGGAACATTTGATCTGCCAAAAGAGAATTCTTTTGAGTTTAAATATATTGTAGATGGTGAATATGTAAATGATGGTGAAGCAGATCGTTACCAATGGAATGATTTTGCTGGTTCTGAAAATGCTGTTTTAGAATTGTAGAATAATCATACTGATATAAAAAAAGCCTGCTATTTTTAATAGCAGGCTTTTTTATGAGATTTATGTATCTAAAATCAAGATTTTTTAAACACACAATTTTTATATCCATATGCTTTAGATTCGTACTCTGTGGTCATTTGCAGTCCAGATTCATTGGCTAACCATGAAATGATTTCGTCATCATATTTTTGTGAAATTTCTGTGTGTATGGTTTCCCATTGGTTGAAATTAACCGTTAAATCAAGTTTGTCAATTTTTACTGTTTGTTCGGTCTTAGAGACTAAGTAGCTTTTAGCAGATCCTGTTTCTGGGTTGTACACTTCCCAATGTAAAAAATGGTCTAAGTTAAAATCTGCATTAAGCTCTGTATTTATTCTAGCCAGAACATTTTTATTGAATGCTGCAGTAACACCTTCTGGGTCATTATAAGCATCTAATATGGTCTGCGGATTTTTCTTTTGGTCAAATCCCATAAAAAGTAAATCGTTCGGTTGCATTAGTTTCTGAATCTTATTCATGAAACCAACTGCTTGATCGTGTTCTAAATTGCCAATATTAGACCCTAAGAATAAAATGATTTTTCTGTTCTTACGGTTATTAATTTCTTTTAGCGCTTCAAAGTAGGTGCCTTGAAAAGGCTGAACATTGATTTTTGGTAATTCTTTTTCAATAGAATTATGAAGTTGGTTCAACGCATTGTCACTAATATCTATAGGCACATATGTGAAATCTATATTCTTGTCGCTGAATTCTTTTAATAAAATTTTAGTCTTTTTACCATCTCCTGCTCCAAGTTCTATTAAATCAAAGGAACCAAAACCGGTGAACAATTCGGTAATTTCTTCTTTATTACTTTCAAGGATTTCATACTCACAATCAGTAAGATAGTAAGTTGGCATCGCCATAATATCTTGAAAAAGCTTATCGCCTTTCTTATCGTAAAAATATTTTGAGGAGAGGTGTTTAGGGGAATCGGTTAATCCAGAATAAACCTCTTTTTCAAATTCAGTTGAAACAACTGGTACTGTTTTAGTGTCTTGCATAATTAGTATGTCGTAATTATTTGGCTAACCTTATTCCGGTGAACTGCCATTTTAAGTCTGTTGGGAAAAAATTGCGATACGTATGTCTAGCATGTTTGCTGGGTGTGGCTATAGAGCTTCCTCTAAGAACTTTCTGGTTAACCATAAATTTACCGTTATACTCGCCTAATGCGCCATCTACTTTTTTGTAGTTGGGGTAGGGTAGGTACGCACTTTCGGTCCATTCCCATCGTTGTCCCCAATTGAAAAGGTTCTGTGCAGCTTCCCACTCAAATTCGGTAGGTAGACGGCATCCTTTAAATTGTGCAAAGGCAAATGCTTCAAAATAAGAAATATGGGTAACAGGAGCCTCTAAATCAACTTCAGTTAATCCTTTAAGGCTATAATAATGCCAAATTCCGTCAATTTCGTGCCAGTATAATGGAGCGTTTACTTGATTTTGTTGAACCCAATCCCATCCAGCGGCATGCCAAAGGTCAAAACGTTTGTAACCATCCGATTTTATAAATTCAATATACTCTTCATTGGTAACTAGTTTGTTTGATATTTGATAATCATGTAGGTATACTTTGTGTCTCCCTAATTCATTGTCAAAACAAAAGTCTGTAGAATTATGACCTATTTCATAAATGCCTTCGCTCATCGAAATCCAGTTTTGAGGGTATTTTTCAATAGTGAATTCCTCAAAAGAGTTCGTGTATTTTGGTAAAAGCGGATTGTTGCCTAGAATATATTTAATATCCGTTAGTAGTAATTCCTGGTGTTGTTTCTCGTGATGAATCCCTATTTCAAGAACTTCTAATAGTGTTTGGTCATTATTTGATTCTAGCAATTTGTTCATTGCTTGGGTTACGTAGCTACGGTATTCATAAACCTTTTTTACTGAAGGTCTAGAAAGGTTGCCACGATTGGCACGTACAACTCGTTTGCCAACGGTTTCATAGTAGCTATTGAATACAAAAGAAAAATCTTCATCAAAAACCTGATAAGTTGTATCGTAGTTTTTTAGAATGAATTCTTCAAAAAACCAGGTAGTATGCCCTAAGTGCCATTTTGGCGGTGAGACGTCTATAATGGGTTGTACCACATAATCTTCAATTTCAAGAGGTTTGCAAATAACCTCAGTATGCTCCCTAGTTTCTAAAAAGAAATCTATGAGCGTATCAGTACTAACCATAAGAACAATTTTATTGAAAGATAATTAAAATTGAACTACTGGGTTTAATCCGATTAATATAGAAATTAATGCTATTGCAGCTTAAAGGTTATAGGAATTGAATATGGAAACGTTTTAGGAGAACCATTTTGGCTTCCTGGTTGAAGTTTTGGTAGCAAAGAAATAATTCTTATAGCTTCATTTTCTAAAATAGGAGATGGACCTTTTGTCTTAATGTTGCCGATATTGCCTTCTTTGTCAATAGTAAACATGATACTTACTCTGCCGCTTATTCTTTTTGCAATAGCTTCTTTTGGGTAATTAAAGTGAGAGCCAATATGCTGTTGCATAAGTGAATTAAAGGTTCTTCTATCCGTTAGATCATCTACCCTTGCCTGATTTGGAAATAAAGGAACTTCTTCAATAATACCACCTGTGAAAGTAGAACTACTATCTAAAGGAATTTTTTTTAATAGATTATCGTTTGTAAGGTAATCGTAATTCAAGACGTATTTAGGTCTATTCTTTATAGGTTTTTTATTGTCGACTCTTAAAATATTTAAGTTGGCGATTCTTTTATTTAGTTCTTTATAGAATTTTTTATTAAGTTTTTTATCATTTACAGAAGTATAAATTCTTTCCTCATTAATTTGATTCAAGTCATTTAGACTGAAAATGACACAAGTTTTTAAAGTATCTATTTCCTGATTTCTTTTTTTGAATAAATCTTCTATTACATCAAGAACTTCATTTTCAATTTTAAGACTTAAGCAATCATTTTTATCTAAAGCATCTGCACACTCATCAATTATTATTTCTTCTTGTGGAAAATAAATAGAATCATCTTGAGAAAAACAATTCATTGAAATGAAAGTACAAACGATAAGTAAAATAGATGCTTTTATTTTCATAGTTTAAACAGCTACCGCCCCTTTTATATGAGGATGCGGATTATAATCCTCTAATGAAAAGTCTTCGAATTTAAAGTCGAAAATATCTTTCACATCAGGATTTATTTTCATTTTTGGCAATGCTCTAGGCTCTCTGCTTAGTTGCAATTCAACCTGCTCCATATGATTATTGTAAATATGGGCATCACCGAAAGTATGAATAAAATCTCCAGCTTCGTAGCCACAAACTTGCGCCATCATCATGGTAAATAAAGCATAAGATGCAATATTGAAGGGCACTCCTAAAAAGATGTCTGCACTACGTTGGTATAATTGGCAAGATAATTTTCCGTCTGCCACATAAAATTGAAAGAATGCATGGCAGGGTGGTAAAGCAGCTTTGCCGTTAGCTACATTCTCTGAAAAAGACTTGGATGTATCTGGTAAAACACTAGGGTTCCAAGCGGAAACTAACATTCTTCTGCTGTTAGGATTAGTTTTTAAAGAATGAATTACCTCTTTTATTTGATCAATCCCATCATCGTTCCAATTACGCCATTGATGCCCGTAAACCGGACCAAGATCTCCGTTTTCATCTGCCCATTCGTTCCAAATGCGAACACCGTTCTCTTGTAAATACTTAATATTGGTATCACCTTTTAAAAACCAAAGTAATTCATACACTATAGATTTTAAATGTAATTTTTTGGTGGTTACCATGGGAAAACCTTCGCTGAGGTCAAAACGCATTTGATACCCAAAAACACTTTTGGTTCCTGTACCTGTACGGTCACCTTTTTGATTTCCTTCAGCTAATACGTGATTAAGTAAGTCGTGGTATTGTTTCATAAGAATAAAGCTCCTGCACAGCCCTATACATAGAACTTTTGCGGAGTAATGATTTTTGTTACTTCAAAAATAAAGAAAGATGATATGTAAAACAGAGGAATAACTTCTCAGTTATCAATAATTATCAACGAAATAATAAGTATTCCCCTTTTGGGGGCTAAGGGGCTTTTTACCCTAAAATCATACCTGCGATAGTTGCAGAAAGTAATGATGCTAAAGAACCGCCTAAAACTGCTTTCATTCCAAATTCGGATAACGTTTTTCTTTGCCCTGGAGCAAGAGATCCAATACCGCCAATTTGAATACCAATAGAAGCAAAGTTTGCAAAGCCACATAGCATAAATGTTGCCATTATTACTGATTTGTTATAGGTCAAATGTGTAGCGCTTGCCATATCTTTTAGCTCTATAAGTTGAGTGTATCCAACAAATTCACTGGCAACAAGTTTAATTCCTAGTAGTTGGCCCATGAGCATAATATCTTCATTGGCTACCCCTATTATCCACATTAATGGAGCGAATATGGTTCCTAGAATTGCTTCTAAGGAAAACCTTTCAAAACTAGTATTGTTTGCTACCCATTCATTTAATCCTGTTAAATCTCCTGTAAATTCGAATATACCGTTAATCATAGCTATAAATGCAACAAATACTAATAGCATAGCCCCTACATTAACCGCTAATTTTAAACCTTCTGTTGTTCCGTTGGCAATTGCATCTAATATGTTTGCGCCAATTTTTTCAGTAGATACTTCTACATTGGTGTCTATTTCTTCGGTTTGTGGGTATAGTATTTTTGATATTACTATGGCTCCAGGAGCAGCCATTACGGATGCAGCTAAAAGGTGTTTAGCAAAGATTAAACGTAATTCTGAATCATCTCCACCTAAAAATCCTATATATGCAGCAAGTACAGCACCAGCTAATGTTGACATACCACCAATCATTACCAATAAAATCTCAGACTTTGTCATTTTCTCTAAATATGGCTTAATCAATAATGGAGCTTCTGTTTGCCCCAAAAATATATTGCCAGCAATACTTAAGCTCTCAGCACCTGAAATGCCTAATGATTTTGATAGAAGCCAAGCAAGCGTTTTGACTACTTTTTGAATTATACCTAAGTAAAATAATACAGAGGTCAGAGCAGAAAAGAAGATGATTGTTGGTAATACCTGAAAAGCAAATATGTAGCCAAATGTATCCATGTCCGAAACAAGGCCTTTAAAAATAAACTCACTTCCTTTGGTGGTAAATTCTAATATCTTAACAAAAACTTTTCCTATAGAATCAAAAATTTTCTCAACCCAACTTACTTTTAATACACCAATAGCAATTATAAGTTGTATTGAAAGACCAATACCAACAGTTTTCCAATTAATTGCTTTTCTATTGGAGCTAAACAAAAAAGATATAAATATTAAAACAGCCATCCCTAAAATTCCTCTCCATAAACTGTGAATGGAAAACCCTGCAACAGGAACTATTTGATCTACAGGATTGGAAATATCTTCAACAATACTATTTGGTGTTAATGTAGATAAGCTATCTTGAATAACGGCATCTTGAGAAAAAGCAGAAAACGAAAAAATAAAACATATAAATACAACCCAACCCCAATTCTTCATGCAAATCTCTTTAATTAATTACGTTTAGAGATTTCATCTCTCAGTTTTGCCGCCTTTTCGTAGTCTTCGTTGATGACTGCCTTTTTTAATTCTGCTTCCAATTCATCTATAGTAAGTTCGGTATACCCGTCTGATGCACCGGATTCTATTTCTATAGTTTCCCCTTCTTGCAAGATTTCATCGACCATAATACTGTCATCGTTATCTTTTTGGTCTTTCTCTTTAGAAGAGAATTTCAAGAAAATACCGGCTTTGTCCAATATCGTTTTATATGTAAAAATGGGAGCATTGAAACGTAATGCCAAAGCAATGGCATCACTAGTTCTTGCATCTATAATTTCTTCGATACCATCTCTCTCGCAGATAATACTGGAGTAAAATACACCATCTACCAATTTATGAATAATCACCTGTTTGATAACGATATCAAACCGGTCAGAGAAGTTTTTAAAAAGGTCATGCGTAAGTGGTCTTGGGGGTTTGATCTCTTTCTCTAAAGCAATTGCAATAGACTGAGCTTCAAAAGCGCCAATGACTATAGGTAATTTTCTGTCGCCTTCAACCTCGTTCAAAATAAGAGCATATGCCCCATTCTGAGTTTGGCTGTAAGAGATACCTTTTATTTTTAATCGTACTAGACTCATAGGATTTTAACTAAAAAAGGCTGTTCGAATACTTGGGGCTCCAACTATCCGAACAGCCCTTTAAGGGGCACAAAATAACAAAAATTTAGCCGTTTTGCGCTTTAAAATCCTTTAATTTTTCAATCAATTGAGGAACAACTTCAAAGGCGTCTCCAACAATACCGTAATCAGCTGCTTTAAAGAAAGGAGCTTCAGGATCATTATTGATCACAACTTTGGTTTTAGAAGCACTTACGCCTGCTAAATGTTGAATTGCTCCAGAAATACCGATAGCGATGTAAAGATTACTTGCTACGGGCTTTCCTGTTTGTCCTACGTGCTCACCGTGCGGTCTCCATCCAAGGTCGGATACGGGTTTTGAACATGCAGTTGCAGCACCTAAAACATCAGCTAATTCTTCAATCATTCCCCAGTTTTCTGGACCTTTCATTCCTCTACCTGCAGAAACGACTATATCGGCATCGGCAATAGTAGCCTTACCAACAACTTTATCGATTTCAACAGATTTGGTGTCATTTGTCGCTGCATTTGAAGCTGCGCCTATTTCTTCAACAGAAATATCCGTTTTGTTTTCATGAGCACCAAAAGCATTGTTAGATACACCTACTATTTTAATATCGGTATCTATTTGCGTGTGTGCAAAACCTTTGTTACTGAAGGCGGTTCTCTTTACTGTAAATGGCGATGTGCTATCTGGAGCTTGAACTACATTAGGTGCGTAACCTGCAGATAATTTTGCCGATAACAATGGTGCTAAATACTTTGTATCTGTGCTAGAGCTTAAAATAACCACTTTGGCATCTGTGCTCTTTACGGCTTCAGCAATAGAAGAGGCATATGATCCAGCATTGAAAGTTGCAAGAGCATCATCCTTTACATTAATTACTTTTGAAACTCCGTATTCACCCAGCGATTCGTTCTCAGTGCTATTGAAAGCAATAGCGGTAACAGTTGTACCCATCATTTGGGCAACTGCAGAAGCGTAAGAGGCAACCTCGAAAGCATTCTTTTTAAATTTTCCTTGTTCTGATTCTGTATATACTAAAACTGACATCTTTTTTGTTTTTAATTATTACCTATTATATAGGTTATTAAATGACTTTGGCTTCATTATGTAGTAGATCAACCAATTGATCTACACTGTCGGCAAGTTTAACTTGACCTTTTGGAGCCGGTTTGTCGAATTTTTTGTCTTCGGTAGCTTTAATAGCATCTACAGGTTCAACAACCGTTAATGCCTTTTTTCTTGCCATCATAATACCACGCATATTAGGAATACGAAGATCACTTTCTTCAACAAGACCTTTTTGGCCACCTACTACTAAAGGTAGAGAGCTGCTCAACTTTTCTTTTCCTCCGTCTATTTCTCTAACTGCAGTAACATTATTACCGTCAATTTCAAGACTAATACATGAATTGATGAAATTCATATTTGTCAAAGAAGCTAAAATTCCAGGTACCATTCCGCCATTGTAATCAATAGATTCTCTACCGCCAATAACTAAATCATAACCACCGTTTTTGACAATTTCTGCTAATTGTTGAGCAACAGAAAATCCGTCTGTAGGTTCTGTATTAATTCTAAAAGCTTCATCTGCGCCAATAGCAAGTGCCTTACGCATTGTGGGTTCAACAGTTGGTCCGCCAACAGTAGCAATATGCACTGTAGCGCCTTGTTTTTCTTTAAACCACATAGCTCTTGTTAATCCGAATTCATCATTCGGGTTAATTACAAACTGTACACCATTGGTGTCAAATTTTGTATCGCCATCCGTGAAATTTATTTTAGACGTAGTGTCTGGTACATTACTTATGCAAACTAATATCTTCATGTTTAAAAAACTTTATATCAATGGTGACGAAGATAGCTAATAAAATCCGAATTTACTATGCATGCATAGTAAATTTTATAACTTTTTTTAAATAAGTCATTCTATTTTTTGACATTATATTTCCTATTTTTGCTTGCTTTCTAGCATATAACAAAGAATAATATTTACCATACATGAAAACACTACAATTTAGGCAAGCAATAGCCGAGGCCATGTCCGAAGAAATGAGGAAGGATGAATCTATCTATTTAATGGGTGAAGAGGTAGCGGAATACAATGGCGCATATAAGGCTTCCAAAGGGATGTTGGACGAGTTTGGTCCTAAGAGGGTTATTGATACTCCAATATCAGAACTTGGTTTTGCAGGAATAGGTGTTGGTTCTACCATGACGGGGAATAGACCTATTATAGAGTTCATGACTTTCAACTTTGCGTTGGTAGGTATAGATCAAATTATAAACAATGCTGCTAAGATCAGACAAATGTCCGGTGGGCAATTTCCTTGTCCTATAGTATTTAGAGGACCTACAGCTTCTGCAGGTCAATTGGCGGCAACGCACTCACAAGCTTTTGAGAGTTGGTACGCTAACTGCCCGGGATTAAAAGTAGTGGTACCTTCTAATCCGGCAGACGCAAAAGGATTATTAAAAGCGGCTATACGTGATAATGATCCAGTAATATTTATGGAGTCTGAGCAAATGTATGGTGATAAAGGTGAAGTGCCAGAGGGTGACTACACTATTCCATTAGGGGTGGCAGACATTCGTAGAGAAGGTAAAGATGTTACTATCGTTTCTTTTGGTAAGATTATCAAGGAAGCTGATAAAGCTGCAGATGAATTAGAGAAAGAAGGAATTAGCTGTGAGATCATTGATTTACGTACGGTAAAGCCATTGGATTACGAAGCTATTTTAAAATCAGTTAAGAAAACGAACCGATTGGTAGTATTAGAGGAAGCTTGGCCATTTGGTAACGTAGCAACTGAAATTACATATCATATACAAGCACATGCATTTGATTATTTAGATGCTCCTGTTGTTAAGATAAACACGGCAGATACGCCAGCACCATATTCTCCTGTATTATTAGAGGAGTGGTTACCAAACCATAAAGATGTGGTAAACGCTGTTAAAAAAGTTTTATACAAATAAAAGTATACTTTTGTAAAGTACCTTAGCTTCTCCGACCAAGTCTGGAGAAGCTTTTTTTATTGGTATGTTATTTACGACTAGAATTTTTATTGAACGACGTTTTTTAATGAGAGGAATATTTTTCACATTTTTAAGTCTATGTTTCTTCATAGCTCAAGGTCAGACCAAAATTGGGGGTATTGTCATTGACGAGCAAGGCGATCCTGTTTCCTTTGCGAATGTATTCTTTAAAAATTCTACTGAGGGTACCATTACTAATGATGATGGTAGGTTTTATCTAGAGTCTGAAAATGAATATACTACTGTTGTTATATCATTTATTGGCTATACGGATTATGAACTTCAGTTAGATGCTAAAGTTGCCTATGATCTAAAAATAACCATGGTAGAGGCTGCTGAACAGTTAAATGAGGTGGTTTTAATAGCGGGTAAACAATCTAAAAAGAATAATCCTGCAGTAGATATTCTCCGTAAAATCTGGGAAAAGAAGCGTCAAAACGGGGTTAGGCAGTTTAATCAATATGCTTTTGATAAGTATGAAAAGGTTGAATTCGATTTAAATACTATTGATAGTTCATTAATAAAAAGTAAACTCTTTAAAGGTTTAGAGTTTGTATTCCAAGATTTAGATACTTCTAGAATTACCGGTAAAACCTATTTACCCATTTTCTTGAATGAGACTTTTTCTAAAATATATGGTGATAATAAGCTTAAAGAAGAGAAAGAAGAAGTTTTAGGAAATAAGAATTCCGGTTTTGAAAACAACCAAGCTATAATTGCGTTTGTACAAGATTTATATCAGGAATATGATGTCTATAATAATTACTTAAAATTCTTCGATAAAAGTTTTACTAGTCCCTTATCAAAAACAGGTGTTGATGTGTATAATTATGCCCTTAGGGATAGTGCATTTATAGATAATAAGTGGTGCTATAATATTGTCTACTATCCACGTCGTAAAAATGAACTGACCTTTAAAGGCGATTTTTGGGTGAATGATTCTACTTGGGCGGTAAAAAATATCAATTTACAGGTTACCAAAAGTGCTAATATCAACTGGGTTAAAGAAATCTATATTGAACAAGATTTCGAGGTAATGAACGATTCTGTGTTTCTCCTGAAACGAGATTATATGTTGAGTGATTTCAGTTTCAATAAAAAAGAAGAATCACGCGGGCTCTATGGTAAGCGAACCTCTGTGTATGATAACTATGAGTTCGATAAAGTGAAGCCTAAAGAGGTGTATAGAAAAGATCGTAATCCTTTAGATGTAACCCAGATTATAAGAGAAGATTCATTTTGGGAAAAGAATAGGTTAGAGAGTTTAAATAAAGACGAACAGGGTATTTATAAATTGCTAGATACACTTAAAACGGTTCCTAAATTTAAAACATATTACAATTTTGTAAGTATTTTAGGTTCAGGATATGTTGAAGTCGATAAATGGAATTTAGATTTAGGGTCTGTCTATGATTTCTTTGGATATAATACTGCTGAAGGAGCAAGGATTCGACTAGGTGCAAGAACTTACTATGGTCAAAATGACCTTTGGCGTGTAGAAGGTTATACGGCATACGGCTTCAAAGATCACAAATTCAAACACGGTTTGGCCGGTAAGATGCTTCTGGATCAGAATAGCAGGTTAATAGTCTCTGGTGGTAATCGTAGGGATATAGAGCAGCTGGGTGTCAGCTTAACAGCAACAAATGATGTTTTGGGTAGAAGTATAGCATCTTCATCTTTATTGACCGTAGGGGCAAACAATAGACTTACAAATATTAATTTAAGTGCCCTTAATTTTGAAATAGAACCATTGACCAATTTAAAATTATCTGTAGGTGGTACGTTTAGAACTTTGAGTTCTGCGTTGCCTAATGATTTTAGTTTGGATTATGTAAATCCAGAATCTCCAACAGGTGTTTCTTCAGAGATAAGACAATTCGATTTTAATGCCCTGGTGCTCTACACGCCCGGCAAGAAAACAATTGGGTTTGGTGTAGAGCGTAGAGATGTCAATGATACATATAGTACTTTATTGCTAAATTACACCAAAGGGACAAAAGGAGTGTTGAATAGTGATTTCGATTACAGTAAACTCCAATTTTCATATAGCCAACCATGGCAACTAGGTGGTTTTGGTAGATTGTTGAGTACAGTAGAATTAGGTAAAACATTTGGCGAAGTACCTTTAGGACTTTTAAGTGTAGTGCCGGGTAACCAAACCTTTTTCTCTAACTATGGTACATTTCCCAATTTAGATTTTTACGAGTTTGTAACAGATACTTACGCAGCGGTACATTTGCAACATAATTTCAATGGTCGTTTCTTCTCTAGAATCCCATTTTTAAGAAAATATAACTTAAGGGAAATTGTTGCCTTGCGTGGCGTATGGGGAGATTTGTCTGATGAGAATATAGCTTTGAGCGCACCTGCAACGGTAAATACACCGTTACGTGCGCCATCGGAAAAAATATACTATGAGTATTCTTTTGGGATAGGAAACATCTTTAAAGTATTCAGATTAGATTTCAATTTTAGAGGAAATTATTTAGAAAATCCCGATGCAAGAAAGTTCGGAGTTACAGGAACTTTTGGATTTGTCTTTTAATTCGATTAATTTTTACAATTATAACTAATAAGTAACGTTTCATAACAAACTAGAATTTAAACAACTTTTAATATGGCAGCAGCAAAAGGATTGACCTTTGATGTTTTAATAGAAATTCCGAAAGGAAGTAGAAACAAATACGAATACGACTTCGATTTACATAAAATTCGTTTTGATCGTATGTTATTTTCTTCAATGATGTATCCAGGTGATTACGGATTCATTCCTGAAACTTTAGCATTGGATAAAGATCCATTAGATGTTTTGGTAATGGGAACGGAGCCTACTTACCCAATGACGGTAATGGAGGTAAAACCAATAGGAGTTTTCCACATGACAGATGAAAAAGGACCAGATGAGAAAATTATCTGTGTACCGGTTTCTGATCCAATTTGGAGTAATAATAATGACATTAGCGATTTAAATCCGCATAGATTAAAGGAAATAGAACATTTCTTTCAAGTATATAAAGATTTAGAAGAGAAAAAAGTAGATACAGGTGGATGGAGCGATGCTGCGAAAGCGGTAGAGATTTACCATGAATGTGTTGAAAGATATGATAATAGTGAGCACAAAGCGAAGCGCACTTTTATGATATAAATAATATTTTACCTTATTTGAGCCACTTTTTCTAAGAAAAAGTGGCTTTTTTTATTCTATTCTAATTTACTACATTAGTTGATCTAACAACTAACAATAGATTAAATGGAGTCAATGATGATTTACATGCCAATTCTTATGGCAGTACTAGGCCTAATTTACATGGGCATTAAAAGGTCTTGGGTGATGAAACAACACGCCGGAGATGGAAAAATGAAAGAAATATCGGATTACATTTACGAGGGTGCCTTAGCCTTTTTAAGTGCAGAATATAAGCTTTTGGCTGTATTCGTTGTAATCGTAAGTGTTCTGCTTGCTATCGTTTCTTTTGTAGTGCCCACAACACATATGCTAATTGTGGTCGCATTTATTTTTGGAGCTATATTTTCTGCATATGCGGGTAATATAGGTATGAAAATAGCAACAAAAACGAATGTAAGAACAACACAAGCGGCACGCACAAGTTTGCCAAATGCCTTAAAGATATCTTTTGGCGGTGGTACCGTAATGGGGCTTGGTGTTGCTGGATTGGCGGTATTGGGACTGACCGTATTTTTTATCATATTTTTTCAATTTTTCATGGGCGGTGTTTGGACATCGACTATGGATATGACTGTCGTTCTTGAAACACTTGCAGGTTTCTCTTTAGGAGCGGAGTCAATTGCACTTTTTGCACGTGTGGGCGGTGGTATTTATACAAAAGCTGCAGATGTGGGTGCGGATTTAGTAGGTAAGGTAGAAGCGGGAATTCCTGAAGATGATCCTCGTAACCCTGCTACTATTGCAGATAATGTAGGTGATAATGTAGGTGATGTTGCTGGTATGGGTGCAGATTTGTTCGGTTCGTATGTGGCAACTGTTTTAGCGGCTATGGTTCTAGGTAACTATGTCATAAAAGATATGGGCGGTAGTATAACCGATGCCTTTGGTGGTATAGGTCCTATTTTATTACCAATGGCAATTGCAGGGGTAGGTATCATTATATCGATTATCGGTACCATGTTGGTGAAAATCAAAAGTAACGATGCAAAAGAAGCCCAAGTAATGGGTGCTTTAAATATAGGAAACTGGACATCGATTATTTTGGTTGCAGTTTCTTGTTTTGGTTTGGTAACGTGGATGTTGCCGGAAACTATGAAAATGGAATTCTTTGGTGAAGGATTAGTGGAGGTTTCAGCAATGCGTGTTTTTTATGCCACTTTAGTAGGTTTGGTAGTAGGTGCCGTTATTTCTTCGGTAACCGAATATTATACAGGATTAGGGAAGTCTCCTATCTTAAAAATAGTACAACAATCAAGTACTGGTGCCGGTACTAATATTATTGCAGGTTTGGCAACGGGTATGATTTCTACATTCCCATCGGTATTGCTATTTGCAGGTGCTATTTGGGCATCTTATGCTTTTGCAGGTTTTTACGGTGTAGCGTTGGCTGCCTCTGCAATGATGGCAACTACGGCTATGCAATTGGCAATTGATGCATTCGGTCCAATATCCGATAATGCAGGTGGTATTGCTGAAATGAGTGAGCAAGAACCTATTGTAAGAGAAAGAACGGATATTTTAGATTCAGTTGGTAACACCACTGCCGCTACAGGAAAAGGTTTTGCTATTGCTTCTGCTGCATTGACTTCTTTGGCTTTATTTGCTGCGTACGTAACTTTTACGGGAATTGATGGAATCAACATTTTCAAGGCTCCGGTATTGGCAATGTTATTTGTTGGCGGTATGGTGCCGGTAGTATTCTCTGCCTTGGCAATGAATGCGGTTGGTAAAGCAGCTATGGAAATGGTACAGGAGGTTAGGCGTCAGTTTAAGGATATACCCGGTATAATGGAAGGTACGGGTAAACCTGAATATGATAAATGTGTGGCGATATCTACACAAGCTTCATTAAAAGAAATGATGTTGCCAGGATTGTTGACTATTGGTTTTCCTTTAGTCATTGCATTCGTTCCAATGTTATTTGGAATGAACAAATTGGCAATCGCAGAAATGTTAGGTGGTTATATGGCAGGTGTAACAGTATCTGGTGTATTGTGGGCAATCTTTCAGAACAATGCTGGTGGTGCTTGGGATAATGCCAAGAAATCATTTGAGGCAGGTGTTGAGATTAATGGCGAAATGACCTATAAAGGCTCAGAGGCTCATAAGGCAGCTGTAACTGGTGATACTGTTGGTGATCCTTTTAAAGATACATCTGGACCTTCAATGAACATCTTAATTAAATTGACTTGTTTAATAGGTTTGGTAATTGCACCAATATTAGGTGGTCATGCAGAAGAAGGTGTTGCATCGTTAAATGATACGAAAGAAGTAACCATAGAAATGAATGTAGAAAGTGAAAATTTGGCGGAAGCTATTGTCACTTATTCTACTACTGTTAATGGTAAGTCTGTTACAGAAGAAGTAATTTATAATGGTACTAAGGCAGAAGTAGAAGCTCAATTGAAAGCTTTTGAAAATGCTACCGTTGAGAAAAAAGGTACAGCTACAGAAATAACTATAGAGAAAGTGGAGATTAATAAACAGTAATTTCACATTTAGAATATTAAAAACCATCAGCTTTGCTGATGGTTTTTTTGTTTTCAGAGTTATTGTAATCTGAATGTAATAGGAATTGCGAAGGAAACTTTTACAGCAGAACCTCTTTGTTTACCAGGGGTCATTTTTGGCAGTTTCGATAAGATTCTTACAGCTTCTTTTTCTAGTACATCGTGCGGACCTCTTTTTTGAATAGTGCCAATAGTACCATCATTGTTAATCATGAATGTTGTATTCACTTTGCCTTCAATGTTCATTTCTTGAGCTAATTCTGGGTAACGAAAGTTTTTACGAATATGCTTTTGCATCATGTCATTAAAACAAGCTCTTTTATCTTTTTCATTTTCACACCCTGGGAATACTGGAACTTCTTCAATGGTAATCCAATTTACTTTTACCTCTTCGGGCTCTTCTATGACCTCAAAATCTGTTGGATCTACAACTTCGGTGTCTGGTGTTATTTCAATGGCAATAACTTCAGTTTCTTCAATAGGATCATCATCTTCAATAATTTCTATTTCAGTTGGTAAAACTGGTGGTTTTGGAGGCGGAGTTACTTCTATTTCGAAAATAGGAACTTCTTCATCGTCAATTGAGTCATCAACATCGTTCAAGGCTACATCAATATCATAGATAGGGTCAAATGATTTCCATTCTAATGCGGTGTACACCATACCTAATACTAATAGTAGTCCGACAACAAAGAACATTCCGCTCTTTTTATTCAGGTCTTTTTGTGGATTCTTTTTTGGTCTCATAATGTTTAAATTTTAGACTTGCGTACACAAGTGGGTTATTATTCATGTTTGCTTGTCTAAAACTATGGTAATACTATAGGTTTTAAAACGAGTAATGAGTTAACACTGCTTTTGGGTGAGTGAAACCGACTTTCGCTAAAAACGCAGGCGGAGAATGGATGATTGTGAACGTTTAATTCGATAATTTTTGAAATAAAAATTTTAAAGGTTGTTGAAAGACCGTAATTTTAACGTCATGGGTATTTTTAAAAAAGATAAACTTCAAATCATTAATTTTCAGTCCTACGGTAGTGCTAATCGTTTGTATGTAAGGGGTAGGGCAATTGAAGATGAAAATATCGATTTGGATCAAAAAGGTTTTTTTAATTTAATTAAGAATACATGGAAGCGTTTTGAAACCGATGAAATTAAAAATGCTCCTTTAAAAATTACATTTTCTAACGGTGAAACAGTAGAGGGAGCTACTGATGGTGATGGTTATTATCTAATTGATGAGAATATAGAGGGGCTTCAAGATTTGGCAAATGATGAGGGATGGGTAAAATTTGAGTTATCGTTTGGCAATACAAATTTAAAAAGAGAGATACTTCTGCAAAATCGTTTTCCCGGTGAAATGCTAATACCATGTAAGCAAGCCAAATTTGGGGTAATCAGTGATATTGATGATACCATTTTACATACGGGAGTAGTGTCTTCTTTAAAATGGAAGGTCATTATAAACACAATGTTTAAAAGAGCTACTAAGCGGTCTCAGTTAGAAGGAGCATCGGATTTTTATACAAAACTACATCAGGGTAAAACAGGAAACGAGGCAAATCCTATTTTTTATGTGAGTCATAGTCCTTGGAATTTGTATAGGTATCTTGAACTTTTCTTAAAGACCAATAATTTTCCTAAAGGTCCGGTTTTGCTCCGTAGCATGGCGAGTTTTAAAATGAGGAAGAAGAGTGATGAAAAGCCACAGAAGCAAAAAGAAATCAGTAATTTATTAAAATCCTATCCAGAATTACCTTTTATATTAATTGGTGATAGTGGTGAAAAAGATGGTGATATTTATCAAGAGATATCCATGCTTTTTCCGGGTAGAATAAAAGCTATTTATTTACGTAGTGTCAACCACAGCAAAAGAATGGCACGTATTGAAAATCTATTTGCAGACTTTAAAGATATACCTTTTTTAATGGTCAATAAAACAGCTGAAGCTATTGATCACGCAAAGAAAAACGGTTTTATATGATTTTATCCCCTATTAATCTTTGTAATAGGTACCCATCTGGTTTCATCAAAATCATTTAGGGCATTAATCAATTGAAAGCTGTCAAAATTTTGTATAACAGCTTCTGAAATTCTTTTTTCCGTAATCTTATTTTCATCCAATAATCTAGCTCTACAGGTGCCTTCAAGTAGTGGAGTTGCTGGAGTTACAATCTGTTTACTGTCCTTAAGTAGAATGTTGGCATAAGAAGTGTCTGTAACAAGTCCGTTTTTAATAATTAAAACATCGTCAAAGTCTCCTTTTTGCTTATAGAGGTTGTTCAATTTTTTACGGTTGTTCCTTTTTACGTTGTAAGATATGGTGTCATCGCTTACTAGCTTGAGCGAAGAAGGTATACTGTTTTCATATTCAGAAAAGGAGAATCGCGTGCCATGTTGCTTGTAGCCTATGCGCAGTTTGTATTTTAAATTAGGGTCTAAATTGGTCAAATGTATGCCATCGAACAAAGAATACGTAGGGTGGGTTTTATATTGTTGCATATAAGACCTTCTAAATCTAGCCTCGTGATAATGTGCATTTTTAATTTGACTATTTTCTATACAAACAGATTCAAATAATGGGTACATATATTTTTTCTAAAAGTTCTTGATATTCATCTTCCATCTCGCTGAGGTGGGTAATTCCGCCACCACTTTTGTAAACAAGATTACCGTCTATTTTTTCAATAAATCTAATACTAACTGCACTATCTACCTGTTGTCCATCAAATACGCCAAAGATACCGGTGTAGAATCCTCTGGGTGCAATTTCCGCCTTAGAAATAATCTCCAAGGTTTTCTTTTTAGGTGCTCCGCTAATAGATCCTGCGGGTAATGTTTTTAGTAATAAAGAGGCAAATTCATTTTTCCAGTTGTCAGGTAATTCCCCTTGTATTTCAGTACTGGTTTGCAAAAGTTCTTGATTCCCTTTTTTAATGGTATCTACAAATCTAAATTTATTGACCCTAATTTTTTTAGCTATCATGGAAAGGTCGTTTCGTATAAGGTCTACAATGGTATTATGTTCGTACAATTCCTTTTTATTGGAAAGTAAAAGTTCTTTTGCATTGGGCACGTTACTATTGATAGTGCCTTTCATTGGGTAAGAAAAAATCTTTCCATCTTTTACTTTTAGATAGCATTCCGGAGAAAAAACAACAAATTTATCTTTGTATAAAAGCTTGTACGGAGCATGTGCTTTTTGATAAATATCATCTAAATTTACAGTGGTGTCAAGTGCCGTAGGAAAGGTAAGATTTAGCAAAAAGCTATTGCCTGTATTTAGTTCGTGCTTAACGGTCGTAAATGCCTTCTCATAAATTTCTTTAGAAACCAATGTAGGATTTAAGTCGAAATTGGAGATTTCAGGTGAGGTTTTGATAAGGTTTTCATCATTACCATTGCCCTTGATATTGAAATAGATATTTTCGTCTGCCGCTTCTTCAAAAGTATAAACCTGTTTTACCTTTTTTTCAAAATCTATAATAAAGAAAAACGGAATTTCATCTTGAAGAAAGCTTGTCACTTTATTTTCAAAATTTTCCAATGGTTTCGGGCTTTGCGAAATTGAACTTAAAATAGACCGTTTATTTGAGCGTCAATTTTATTAAGTATACTACCTAAATCTTCAGGGCTGTCAACAAAATCTAAATCGTCAACATCGATAATCAATAGATTGCCTTTGTTATACCCATGTATCCAAGCTTCGTAGCGCTCGTTCAAACGGCTTAAGTAGTCAATTGAAATCGTGTTTTCATATTCTCTTCCTCTCTTATGTATTTGTTTTACCAAGTTAGGTATGGAGCTACGTAAGTAGATAAGAAGATCTGGTGGATCAACCAAGGTCTCCATCAGTTCAAACAAACTAGAGTAGTTTTGAAAATCTCTATTGGTCATAAGACCCATGGCGTGTAAGTTGGGTGCAAAAATATGTGCATCCTCGTAAATGGTTCTATCCTGTATAATTTCCTTACCGCTTTCTTTGATTTGTAGAATTTGTCTATATCTACTATTTAAAAAGTAAATCTGAAGGTTAAAACTCCAGCGTTCCATTTGGTTGTAAAAATCATCTAAATATGGGTTCTCGACTACATCTTCAAAATGAGGTTCCCATTTATAATGTTTTGCAAGTAATCTGGTTAGGGTAGTTTTCCCGGCACCTATATTTCCGGCAACTGCTATGTGCATAGAATTAAATTGATTAATGGTTGTGTTCTTGTTCTATAAGAATATTAGATGGTACAAGATACAAGATAACTACAGGAAGTAAAAACATATTTGATGTATGGCATAAAAATAATTACCTGAATTCAATTATTAACAATAATCGATTAAACCAAAAGCAAAAAATAATGTCATACTTCTATATTTAATTCTAGAACATGATAAGATTTAAGTGGTTTATAGCATTTACAATAGTTTTTACGGTCGCTACCGTGCAAGCGCAAGATTTTCAAGGTAAGGCCGTGTACCAGAGTAAAACTCAGGTGAATTTTGATTTTGGTAATAGAAATATACCAGAGGATAGAAAAAAGGCTATGATGGAGCGCATAAAAAAGGCAAATGAAAAAACCTTTGTGCTCAGTTTTGATAAAACAGCATCTATTTATAAGGAGGAAGAAAAATTAGAGCAACCAGGTGAAAGAGGTGGTGGTCGTGGTCCGCGTTTTGGAGCTATGGCCGGTACTGATGGTGATTTGTATAAGGATATTAAAGAGCAACGTTATTTGATAAAAAATGAGCTGCTAGGTAAAATATTCTTGATCGATGATGAGCTGGAAGCCTTAGAGTGGAAAATGGGTAGCGAATCTAAGAAAATTGGAAATTATACTGCTTTTAAGGCAACAGCAACTAAGACCATTAAACGACCAAATATGAGTGCTATTTTCAGAAGACCGGGTAGGGGAGAAGAAAATAAAGATGAAGAGAAGAAAGACGAAGAATTTACGATTAAGGAAGTAGAAATTGTAGCGTGGTATACACCAGAAATTCCAATAAATCAAGGTCCTGGACTTTATTGGGGGCTGCCGGGTTTAATATTAGCGGTAAATGATGATATTACTACAATTGTATGCTCAGAAATTACAATGAATCCTTCTGAGAAAATGGAAATAAAAGCTCCAAGTAAAGGAAAAAAGGTATCCCAAGCAGAGTATGATCAAATCTCTCAAGAAAAGATGAAAGAAATGCGAGAGAATTTCAGAAACCGTGGCGGTCGTGGTGGCGGTAGACCAAATTAAATAAGTACTTCATAATTCATTCTTTTTTATAGCTTTCACATGAGAAATAAAGTGCTTTTTATACTATTGTTACTAGTGGCAACAATTGGTTCATCTCAAGAAATATCGTTGTCAGGTACCGTAAAAGATAGCTTGGGAGTTGGTGTAGATATGGCAAATGTAATTGCTATAAATACAGCGACACAAGGATTGGAATCTTACGGAATTACCAACCATGCGGGACTCTTTAAATTGAAATTGAAAACAGGGGAACAGTATACGGTAAAAGTCACTTACCTAGGCTTTAAACCAGAATCGTTCACATTTACTGCTGGTGAGCAAGATGCTGTCAAAGATATAATGATGCAAGAGCAGGCGGCACAATTAGATGAGGTAGATGTTACCTATGAGATGCCGGTTTCGGTTAAGGGTGATACCATTGTGTATGATACAGATGCCTTTGTTTCCGGTACAGAAAAGAAGTTGAAAGATGTTTTAGAAAACCTTCCAGGAATTGAAATAAACGATGATGGTCAAATAGAGGTAGAAGGTAAGACCGTGAGCAAGGTCATGGTAGAAGGCAAGGATTTTTTTGATGGCGATACCAAATTGGCGGTAGAGAACATTCCGGCGAATGCCTTAAGTAAGGTTGAGGTATTGCGTAATTTCAATGAGGTTTCTCAAATGAAAGGATTGACCAATGATGACGATAATGTGGCTTTAAATATAAAGCTGAAAGAGGGAAAAAAGAATTTTTGGTTCGGAGAAATAACGGCAGGCTATGGACCTGATGATCGCTATTTGGCTCATCCGAAGTTATTTTACTACAGTCCAAAATACAGTATAAATATCATCACCGATTTAAACAATATTGGTGAAGTTCCATTTACCCGTAACGATTATCGAAATTTTACAGGCGGATTCAGAAATTTGAATTCAAGAGGAGGAAGCTCCATTTCTACCGGTGCGGATGCTTTAGGACTTTCTTCTGCACAGAACAATAGGGCTAATGATATTGATACCAAATTTGCAGCAGCTAATTTTAGTTATGCGCCAATGGATGGTTTGGATTTAAGCGGATTTGGAATTTATTCTTACACCGGTACGCTCATGAAATCTGAAGGAACTACGTCTTATATTGCCAGTAATGATATTGAAAGTACGACTACGAATACAGACCAGACCATACATTTAGGTTTGGCAAAGTTGAGTGCGAAATACAAACCTAATGAAGATTTTCAGTTAGATTATGATGCATTGCTAAAACAGTCAGATGACACAGAGGAAGTCAATGTACTTTCCATTTCCTCTATTACCGATGAAATTGACGAAGTAAAAAAGCAAAAACCCTTATCTGTAAATCAGAATTTAAATATCTACTACACTTTAAACGAGAAAAATATATTTGCGGTAGAGGCGCAATATTTATATGCCGATGAAGATCCTTTTTATGAAGCAATACGAAACGAATTTGCTTTTGTTGATATTTTCCCGGTGGATGAAGCTCAGGATTTGTATAATATCAATCAGGCTAAATCGGTCGTGACCAATAAGGTCGATGCCAAGGTAGATTATTATAGGGTTTTGGGTACAAAGAGTAACATCAATCTAACATTAGGTACTACCCAAAGTAATCAGAATTTCAATTCTAACATTTTTCAGATATTAGATAATGAAGATGTGTTAAATATGAGCGGAGATGAATTTGGTAATGAAGTAGCCTTTCATGTTTCTGATATTTATGCAGGTCTACATTATAAAGTTATTTCGGGCATATTTACTTTTAATCCTGGTGTAACCTTACATCAGTTCAATGTAAAGAATGAACAATTAGGAACTGTCGTAGAAGATAACTTAACGTCTTTATTGCCAGATGTATATATTAATGCACAACTGAAGAAATCTGAAAATCTACGTTTCAATTATCGAGTAACTAGATCATTTACAGATGTCAGTAATTTTGCACAAGGGTATGTGCTTAATAATTATAACTCGCTCTACAGTGGTAATCGTGATTTAGAAAGTGCGTTGAATCATAATGTATCGTTTAATTTTTTCAGCTTTAATATGTTCAATTTCACTAATATTTTTGCTAACGTGGCGTATACCAAAAGAATAGATGCCTTAAAAAGTGGAGTGAATATTATAGGGATTAATAGGGTAAGTAGTACTATCAACTCTAATTTTGATGATGAGTCTTTAACCGCAAGCGGAAAATATGAACGTACCTTTGGTAAAATAAAGGCATCTGTTCAAGGTAATTTGGGATGGTCTACCACCAATAACTTGGTTGATGATACGCAACGTACCTCAAACTCATTAACGCAGAATTATAATGCAGCACTTTCCACTAATTTCAAAGACGCTCCTAATTTAGAATTAGGCTATAGGTATACTATAAATAATTACGAGAATGGAGATTTAGAAACCACATTTTTTACCAGCAGACCTTATGCTCGTTTTGATGCCAGTTTTTTAAAGAACTTCATATTTACGGTAGATTATGATTACTATAATTATACAGACGATGCCAACACAATCTCTAATACCTACAGTTTTTTAGAATCTGACTTAACATATCAGAAGAAAGATAGTCGATGGGAATACGGTATAAAAGGAACTAATTTATTGAATACGAATACGTTGAATAGAGATAGTACCAACGAATTATATTTTAGTACACAAGCTTATTTTGTACAACCTAGATATGTACTGTTGTCGGTAAAGTATGACCTTTAAAGAAGACACTTAAAGAGTGATATTTATGAATTCTTTTAAATGAGTCAATAAATAACATCATATTAAGAATTGAACAGAACATTTTTTCTATTTTTGCATCTGAATAAAAAAAGAGGAGGGATTTGACTGATTGCAACCTCTGTTTTAACCTTAGGGTATAAAGCGAAAAAAATGCTAAAGCAGTTGATGTTGATATCGTATCGCATCACACTTCTTTTCGGCATTCATTCAAATCCTTTTTAGAATTAAAAGATTGTTATGCCATATTTATTTACATCAGAATCTGTTAGTGAAGGACATCCGGACAAAGTTGCGGATCAAATCAGTGACGCGTTATTAGATAATTTTCTTGCCTTTGATCCAGAAAGTAAGGTTGCCTGTGAAACTTTGGTAACTACCGGTCAAGTTGTTTTGGCAGGTGAAGTAAAAAGCGGTACCTATTTAGATGTACAGAACATTGCCCGTGAGGTCATCAATAAAATAGGATATACAAAAGGAGAATATCAATTTAGTGGAGATTCTTGTGGAGTAATATCGTTGATACACGAGCAGTCTCAAGATATTAGCCAAGGTGTAGACCGTGGTTCAAAAGAAGAGCAAGGTGCAGGTGATCAAGGTATGATGTTTGGTTACGCAACTAGTGAGACCGAGAACTACATGCCGTTAGCTTTGGATATATCGCACAAAATTCTGCACACATTAGCAGAATTACGTCGTGAAGGAAAAGAAATTGCATATTTAAGACCAGATGCCAAGGCACAGGTTACTATAGAATATTCAGATGCCAACGAGCCAATTCGTATAGATACAATTGTAGTATCTACACAACACGATGCTTTTGATACGGATGACGAGAAAATGTTAGCGAAAATAAAGTCTGATATTATTTCAATTTTAATCCCAAAAGTAAAAGCACAATTACCAGTAGAAACTCAGAAGTTGTTTGATGATCAGATCAAGTATCATATTAACCCAACAGGTAAGTTTGTGATTGGTGGTCCTCATGGCGATACCGGTTTAACAGGTCGTAAGATTATTGTTGATACTTACGGTGGTAAAGGAGCTCACGGTGGTGGTGCTTTTAGTGGTAAGGATCCAAGTAAGGTAGACCGTAGTGCCGCTTATGCAGCGCGTCATGCAGCTAAGAATTTGGTAGCTGCAGGTGTAGCAACCGAAATTCTGGTGCAAGTAAGTTATGCCATTGGTGTAGTAGAACCTACCTCTATTTTTGTTGATACCTATGGTACTTCTAAAGTAGGCTTAAGTGATGGTGAAATTGCCAAGAAAGTAGCGGAGTTGTTTGATATGAGACCTTTTGCTATTGAAGATAGATTGAAGCTAAGAAACCCAATTTACTTGGAAACTGCAGCCTATGGTCATATGGGTAAGCAACCAACTATGGTAACTAAGGTTTTTGAATCGCCATATAACGGGCGTATAGAAAAAGAAGTGGAATTGTTCACTTGGGAAAAATTAGATAAAGTAGCAGAGATAAAGTCAGCCTTTGGTCTTTAGTTATAGCACTGTTCCATAAATAAATAAGAAGCTCCTTTAAAGGAGCTTTTTTTATGCGGTGATTTTTACCTCACAAGCCAATTAACACCCCTTCACAACAAGTTAGGATGGTTTGACCACAAAATCTATTTTGTAGGAAAAGGATTACATATATTTGAAGTGTAATAAATAGAGAATTCCAAATCTCGCCACCTACAAAAGATGAAATATATACTAGTTGTACAAACAAAAAACGGACAGAAACAAGTTCAAGTTGAAGCCCCAAAAGTCAGCTTAATTTTAAATCTGTTTAAGGTATTGAATCTTTGAAAACCTATTAAAGTAATAACTTAACCTACGAATGCCATGTCATTACCCCACAGAATCGCTCTAGCTTTTTTGGCTTGCATAATATTACAATCTTGCTCAAAAGAAACCGACCTAATTTCTGAGTATGTTGTTTTAGATGCTACAAAAACCGAATATCGTTCGGTAAAAATCACCTCGGATTTTGAAAATAAAAAATCTGAAGAAACAGTTGCATTGATTCCTTTTTCTGATTAAATTCCATGCCACTAAACACTAACCAAATGAAAAAACAATTACTCCAAGAAACTACTGTTCAAGAATATAAAGGTGATTTTTTTACTGGCATACTTATGCTTGTAAGAAAGTTGTTCATGATATAATCTTGTTCGCAATTGCTTCATAAATGCTGTTTTTAGATAGCATTTATGAGCAATTTCCCATTATTTATTACAGCGTTTATTTTTAAATTTTATTAAGCTTCCATCTAATTTGGTTTTGCATGGTAACTAGACTATGATGCAATTTGGCATACTTTTGCTCATGTAATCAAATAACGCAACATTTTCCTGCGTCTACCTATCTATAAACCTTCAGAAATCGAGTAAACTTTCTTAGCTTTAAGAATTCAAATTCTTAAGACATGCCAAAGATTACCATCAAACACCTTTTTGCCTTTATTTTATTGGCTACAGCGATTGTTTCCTGTAGAAAAACAGCTCCTAAAGTAGCAGAAGCTGAGGTTTCTGAAACATATGTGGAAGAAAATTACACCAAAAAAGAAGTAGATATCACCATGCGTGACGGTATTAAGCTTCACACTACAATTTACTCGCCCAAGGATACCTCAAAAGAATATCCTATTATCATGCAACGAACTCCTTATAGTTCGCAACCTTACGGTGAAGGTAATTTTAAATCGAAGATTGCACCTAATATTCACATGATGCAAGATGGCTACATTGTGGTCTACCAAGATGTACGTGGTCGTTGGTTAAGTGAGGGTCATTATGAAAACATGCGCGCTTTTAATCCAGATAAAGAAACGGAAAAAGATATTGACGAAAGTTCAGATACGTATGATACCATAGACTGGTTGGTAAACAATGTAGAAAACAATAATGGCAATGTGGGTATATGGGGAATTTCATATCCTGGTTATTATTCTACGTATGCCGTTGTAGATGCACACCCGGCATTAAAAGCAGCGTCTCCTCAGGCAAGTATTGCCGATTTCTTTTTTGATGATTTTCACCATAACGGAGCCTATTTGTTGAGCTACTTTAGGGCAACATCATTATTTGGTACACCAAGGCCAGATGGTGATAAACCTATAGATACAGCGTGGTATACACTGCCGGATTTACCTACTGAAGATCAGTACCAGTTCTTTTTAGATGAAGGTCCGTTAAAAAACTTAGATCGCTTCTTTGAATACGAAACTGCCGATACGCCACGTATGGCAAAAGAAGGTGTTACAGATGATTATTTCTGGAACGAACTTAAAGAGCACCCTAACTATGATGAAATGTGGCAAAGCAAAGGTTTGATTCAGCATTTAAAAGATGTAAAGCCTACCGTGGCAACAATGGTTGTTGCTGGTGAGTTTGATGCCGAAGATTTGTACGGACCTTTGGAAACCTATAAGAATATTGAAAAACACAATGCCGATAATTACAATACTTTAGTTTTTGGACCATGGGATCACGGCGGATGGGCGCGAAGAAAAGGGCAGAATATTGTGGGTAATTATTATTTTGGTGATGGAATTTCAGAATTTTTTCAAGAAAATATTGAAACTAAATTTTTTGACCATTTCTTAAAAGGAGATGGGGATAAAAATAGCGGATTACCCGAAGCCTATGTTTTTGATACCGGTAAAAAAGATTGGAAAACGTATGATACGTGGCCACCAGCAGGAGTTGTTAAAAAAGACATGTACTTATCTTCAGACCAAGAACTGACCTTTGAGCCAAAAGCAGTTGAAGAAGTTAAATTCATTAGTGATATTAAAAAACCGGTTCCATATTCAGAAGATATTAAAACGGTATTTACCCCAAGAAAATACATGACAGATGATCAGCGTTTTGCGGCTCGCCGTGGTGATGTGTTGGTATTTGAAACCGAAGTGATGGAAAATGATCTGACTTTGGCAGGTGATATTCTAGCGAAGCTAAAAGTAGCCACTACGGGAACTGCTGCAGATTGGATCGTAAAAATCATTGATGTACACCCTGCCGATGAGCCAGCGTATGAAGGCATGCAAGATCACTTGAAAATGAGCAACTATCATTTAATGGTACGTAGCGAGGTATTGAGAGGTAGATTTAGAAATAGTTTTGCAGAGCCAGAGCCATTTGTGGCTAATGAAAAGACCGATGTCAACATAAAGTTACAAGACGTTTTCCACACCATTAAAAAAGGGCATAAGCTACAAGTACAAGTACAGAGTACGTGGTTTCCTTTAATAGATTTAAATCCGCAGACCTATGTAGATAATATCTTTAAAGCAGATGAGTCCGATTTTAAAACGCAAACCCATACGGTTTTTACAGATTCTAGTATTGAGTTTTCTGTGTTGGAGTAGAGTTGTGTATTTATATCATCATAGGTATAGATGAATACTGAATTATTCTTACTTTTAGTACTATTCTAACTTACCAAACAACGACGAAAATGAAAAAAGTAATCCGAACAATAGCGGTGATATTATTACTACTACCAGTAACCACTGAAGCACAAAAGAGCAAAAAAGAAATAATAAGACAATTAGATACTGAGTACGAAACTTATAAGGGTATTGCAAACCATCTATGGGAAAATCCTGAGTTAGGTTACTTAGAGGAAAATAGTTCGGCGCTTTTACAAGAAACACTTAGTACAGCAGGTTTTATAATAGAGAAAGGTGTGGCAGGCATTCCAACTGCATTTACAGCAACTTACGGTTCAGGTACACCGGTGATTGGTATTTTGGGAGAGTTTGATGCTTTGCCAGGTATGTCGCAATCTGCCGAACCTATTAAAAAATCAAGAGTTGTAGATGCTCCTGGTCAGGCTTGTGGGCATCATTTATTTGGTACGGGTTCTATGGCAGCCGCAATTTCTATTAAGAATTGGCTAGAAGCTACCAAAAAATCTGGAACAATTAGGTTTTATGGTACCCCGGCTGAAGAAGGGGGGTCAGGTAAAGTTTATATGGTTAGAGCGGGTCTTTTTGATGACATAGATGCTATTGTTTCTTGGCATCCAGGTGATGAGAATACTTCTAATCCAAGTACGAATTTAGCAACCATATCAGGGAAATTCACATTTAAAGGTGTTTCTTCACATGCTGCAGCGGCACCAGAATTAGGTCGTTCAGCTCTTGATGGGGTAGAGGGAATGAACGATTTGGTAAACATGCTAAGAGAACATACAACTGAATCTACACGAATTCATTACGTAATAACTAAAGGAGGTGATGCACCAAATATTGTACCTGAAGAAGCTGAGGTGTATTATGTTGTTCGCCATTCAAATAGAAAAGAAGTAAAAGCAGTTTGGGATAGAGTAATCAAAGCTGCAGAAGGAGCTGCCATAGGAACGGAAACAGAAATGTCGTATGAAATTATTGGCGGAACGTATGAGCGTTTGCCAAATGAAGTACTTGCAACCTTAATGCATGATAATATGGAATTGGTTGGCGGAGTAAACTATACTAAAGAGGAAATAAAATTCGCCGAAGAAATTCAGAAAACATTAAAAACACCAAAACTTATAGAAAGTGCTAGCAGTATTAAGCCGATGGTTTTTACGTATGGAAAAGCTTCAGCAGATACCGGTGATGTTAGTTGGAATGCACCAACCGCTGCTGTGAGAACTGCTACTTGGGTTCCGGGAACACCTCCTCATAGTTGGCAGGCTGTTGCTGCGGGTGGAACCGATATTGGATTTAAAGGAATGATGGTGGCTGCAAAAACCATGTCATTAACTGCTATTGATATTTTCGAGAAGCCGTCCATTTTAAAGGAGGTGAAAGCAGAATTTGAGAAGAGAAGAGGTACTGACTTTGTTTACGAAGCATTACTGGGGGATAGAAAGCCAGCGTTAGATTATAGAAAATAATCAATTTATTGAATAGTTCAAACAGGTTTCAGATTCATTGTTTTTAGTACAAATCAAACTCACAAAACAACAAAAATGAGAAAACTAATTGTAGCTGTATTAGGGATACTATTCTTATTACCGATCACTACAGAAGCCCAAAAATCAAAAAAGAAAAAGCCCAATATTATTTTCATCATGTCAGATGATCATGCCTACCAAGCCATTAGCGCGTACGATGATAAATTGCTGAATACACCAAATATAGACCGACTGGCAAAAGAAGGCATGTTGTTTACAAATGCTAGTGTTACCAACTCCATATGTGCACCATCACGAGCAACAATACTAACAGGTAAGCATACTCATATCAATGGTAAAGTAGATAATTACTTCCCGTTCGATACTACACAAGTAACCTTTCCGCAGATATTTAAAGAGAACGGTTATAAAACTGCCATGTTCGGCAAACTCCACTTTGGTAACAACCCTAAAGGGGTAGATGAGTTTATGATTTTACCAGGTCAGGGGCATTATATTAATCCCGATTTTATTGTTACCAATGGCGATACCATTACCAAGCAAGGGTATGTTACCGATATTATTACAGATGTGTCGTTAGATTGGTTAAAGAAAGAAGCTGCAGATGATGAACCATTTATGATGATGTATTTGCACAAAGCACCACATAGACCTTGGTGGCCAAGAGCAGATAAGTTTAAGGAGTTTACAAAGAAAACATTCCCAGAACCAGAAACGCTTTTTGATGATTACAGCAATAGAGGTTCTGCGGCGAAAACTGCAGAAATGAATTTGCTAACCCACATGATGTATAGTCATGATAGTAAAATAAGACCTGAGACTTTAGCTAAAATGGAAAGCAAAGTATTACCTGTGGTAGAAGAATTTTCAAATAGTTTTTATGGTCCGTATAACCGTGCTACGGCAGAACAAAAGGCATTGTATAATCCGGTGTTAGATTCGATCAACGATTTCTTTTATGATAATTGGCCAAAGATGACCGATACCGAAAAAATGAAATGGAAATACCAGCGCTATATGCAAGACTACTTGGGCAGCATTTCTTCGGTTGATGATAATGTAGGTCGATTGCTAGATTATTTAGACGAAAGCGGGTTGGCAGAAAATACAATAGTCATTTACACCTCTGACCAAGGATTCTATTTAGGAGAGCACGGTTGGTTCGACAAGCGTTTTATTTATGATGAATCTTTTAAAACTCCGTTATTGGTACGTTGGCCCAATGTGGTAAAACCAGGTTCTGTGGAAAATGAAATGGTTCAGAATTTAGATTTTGCACAAACCATGTTGGAAGCGGTAGGCATTACACCGCCAAGTGATATGCAAGGAGAAAGTTTAATTCCGTTATTGAAAGGCGAAAAAGACAAGTGGACAAGAGATGCGGTGTACTATCAGTATTACGAATATCCATCGGTACATATGGTAAAACGCCATTATGGTATTGTAAACAAAGAATTTAAGTTAGTGCATTTCTATTATGATGTAGACGAATGGGAGTTGTATGATAGGTTGAATGATCCCAAAGAAATGAATAATGTGTACCATGATCCAGCGTACGCAGCTACGGTTAAAAAGTTGACAAAAGATTTGGTTGAGATGCGTAAATACTACAAAGATTCTCCTGAGCAAGATCAAAAGTACATTGATAAGTACAAGAGTGCTGGGATGATTGATTAGTTGTTGGTTGTCGGTTGTTGGGGAAAAAATGTCAGTTCGAGAGCTTTTGACCTAATTTTTGATTAGGTCAAAAGTGTATAGAGATCACTGTCGATGTAGGGGTCTCCAGATATCTTTAAGCCTACAGAAAAATAACAACAAGAACTAGAATTATATTTTTTTCTTAAAATTCTAGGTTATTAAAAACTTCTGCCCAATATTTGTAGTTCAAAGTTCAAACACGTATTGAATAGTTATCAAGAAAGGTGGAGGGATTAGACCCTTTGAAACCTTAGCAACCCTTTGTTACATACAAAGAAGGTGCTACATTCTACCCTTATGGGATGGATAACAGTAATCGAATTTTCTTCGATATTACTTTCTTATAACTTTTTGATTTTCACCTACCCGCATATAATGCTGGTTAAGGTTTGGCTTTTAATTTTTTGCATCCTGAGCGTAGTCGAAGGATTAATTTTTAAAAACAACAAAATCATGAGTAATCACAAATTAGCAACAAACGCATTACACGCAGGTCACGACACAACTACCAACGGTGGTACAAGAGCAGTGCCTATTTATCAAACATCATCTTATGTGTTCAATGACACGGATCACGCAGCAAACTTATTTTCGTTAGCGGAATTAGGCTTCATTTATACAAGATTAAACAATCCCACCAATCAAATTCTACAAGACAGGTTAGCTGCGGTAGAAGGCGGAATTGGAGCGGTGGTTTTTGCATCGGGTACAGCGGCAATCTCAACAGGGTTGTTGACATTATTAAAAGCAGGTGACCATATTGTGGCATCAAGCAGTTTATATGGTGGTACGTTTAATTTATTGAATGTAACCTTACCAAGATTCGGTATTACAACAACCTTCGTAGATGCATCTGATCCTGAGAATTTTGGAAAAGCTGTACAGGAGAATACAAGAGCATTTTTTGTAGAATCTTTAGGGAATCCTAAGTTAGATGTGTTGGACTTGAAAGGAATTTCTAAAGAATCTAAAGCGGCAGGAGTACCATTTATAGTAGATAATACTGTGGCTACTCCGTCATTATTGAATCCTATTGAACACGGAGCTAACCTAGTAATACATTCATTGACAAAGTATATTGGTGGACAAGGAACTTCCTTAGGAGGAGCAATAATTGATGCCGGTACTTTCGACTGGACAAACGGAAAATTCCCAGAATTTACTGAGCCATCTGCAGGATACCACGGTTTGGTATATAGCGAAGCATTAGGTGCGGCAGCATTTACCTTTAAATTAATATTAGAAGGCTTACGTGATTTCGGTGGAGCATTGAGTCCGTTTAACGCTTTCCAAATTATTCAAGGTCTAGAAACATTACCGGTACGTATCAAGCAGCATAGTGCAAATGCATTAGAATTGGCTACGTGGTTAGAAGGTAGGTCAGAAGTGGAATGGGTAAATTACCCAGGATTGAAGAGCAATAAGTACAACGAATTGGCAAAAGAATACTTACCAAAAGGACAGAGCGGATTGGTTACTTTTGGAGTTAAGGGCGGATTTGAAGCTGCTAAAAAAGTAACTGATGCGACTAAGATATTCTCGTTGCTAGCGAATATTGGTGATACCAAATCATTGATTATTCACCCTGCAAGTACCACACACCAACAATTAACTGCAGAGCAGCAAGAAGGTGCTGGTGTAGGTCAAGATTTAATTCGTTTGTCCGTTGGTTTAGAAGATATTGAAGATTTAAAAGCCGATTTAGAACAGGCATTAGCAAGTCTTTAATCTCGGTTATCGATATAAAGCAAAATTGAAATAACCGGTCATTGAGCTAAAACTATGTGACCAATTATTTAAAATAGTAAAATATTATTGGCTGAGCGGAACAGAAGCCAAGCCATAAATTGATTTTGAAATAGATGCTACATCAATTACAGATTAAAAAATATAAGACCTTAAGTGGTGCCTCTCAAGATATTCAATTGTCTTATCAGGTATTTGGTAAAGAGCTACATACAGCACCTATTATTTTGGTGAACCATGCTTTGACCGGAAACTCTAATGTTACTGGAGAAGATGGCTGGTGGTCGGCACTTATCGGTGATGAAAAATGTATCGATACCCAAAAGTATACCATTCTGGCATTCAATATTCCGGGAAACGGTCATGATAAATTCGTGATTGAAAACTATAAGGATTTTGTTGCTGGCGATGTAGCTAGAATGTTTTTATTGGGTTTGCAGCAGTTGAAAGTAAACCGTTTATTTGCTTTGATCGGTGGTTCTTTAGGTGGTGGTATTGCCTGGGAAATGGCAGCATTACAACCAGATTTAACCGAGCATTTAATTCCTGTGGCATCCGATTGGAAATCGACCGACTGGTTGATTGCCAATTGTCAAATTCAAGAGCAGTTTTTGGTGAATTCTAAGCAACCTGTGCACGATGCACGTATGCATGCAATGTTATGTTATAGAACTCCGGCTTCTTTCAAAGAGCGTTTCAAAAGAAGTACGAATGAAGAGCTGCAGGTCTTTAATGTAGAAAGTTGGTTAATGCATCATGGCGATAAGTTGCAAGAGCGTTTTCAATTATCTGCCTATAAATTGATGAATCAGTTATTGAAAACGATTGATGTCACTAGAGGTGGAGATGAGAATTTCATCAGACTACAAAATAGCGATACCAACATTCATATCATAGGTGTAGATTCTGATATGTTCTTTACCGCGCAGGAAAATAAAGATACGTTTAAGCAATTGGCGCAAGCGAAAAGCAACGTTACCTATGGCGAAGTACAGTCGCTACATGGGCATGATGCCTTTTTAATCGAGTTTGATCAAATGGAGAAATTGCTTGGTGGTATTTTTAATACCAACGGTAATATCAAGAAAATAAAGATTCTGAAGTTTGGTGGTAAGTCCCTGAGCAATGGAGAAGGACTAGAGCGAGTATTGGATATCGTTGCCAATAAGGTTAAGAATGAAGAGAATATAGCTATTGTTTTATCGGCAAGAGAAAAAGCAACGGATCAGCTAGAGGAGATGCTGGAGAAAGCCGCAAAAGGTAAAGACTATAAAACTCAGTTTGAGGCTTTAGAAAAATATCAAAAGCATACGTATAAAAATATCAGTTTGTCGGCAGAGTTTAAAGGCTTAGCGAAATTGTATGAAGGTGTTTCATTGTTAGGTGATTATAGTGCCAAAATTAAAGATGAGGTACTGGCTTATGGTGAATTAATTTCAGCCAAATTGGTTACCAAATTATTGATAGGTAAAGGCATTAACGCAGAGCTGGTAGATACGCGTATGGTGATAAAGACCGATAATACATTTGGTGATGCCAAGGTATTGGAGGCAGAGTCTAAAGAGCAGGTGTTATTAAAGTTTGCGGATATTCCTAAAGATACTGTTGCGGTAGTAACCGGTTTTATTTCATCTACTTTAGATGGGGAGACAACAACATTGGGTAGGAACGGAAGTAATTATTCCGCAGCCTTGTTAGCGAATTTTTTAGATGCTGAAGAATTACAGAATTATACACATGTAGACGGAATTTACACGGCAAACCCAGATTATGTTCCGGAAGCTAAAAAGTTGGAAAACTTGTCTTATGAAGAGGCAAATGAGTTGGCGAATTTCGGAGCAACTATTTTACATGCGAAAACTATAATTCCGCTTATTGAAAAGAACATTCCGTTACGTATTTTAAATACGTACAATGATGATAGTGAAGGAACTTTGATCAGTGCAAAATCTAGTAAAGAAGGTATAAAATCACTTTCTGTTATTGAAGATGTTGCAATGATCAATATAGAAGGTCGCGGTTTGTTAGGTAAAGTGGGTGTAGATGCTAGAATATTTAAGGCTTTAGAAGCAAGTAATATTAGTGTTAGTATCATATCTCAAGGTTCTTCAGAAAGAGGTATTGGTCTTGTGGTGAAGAAAGACAAGGCGAAAAGAGCGAAATTGGCTTTAGAGAATGAATTCAGTAATGATTTTGAATCTAAAGATGTAAATATGATCACGGTGATAGATGATGTGTCTATCATATCTATTGTAGGTCAAGATTTAAGTACGTTCCATAATCCCTTTAACGCACTGATTAAAAACCAGATTGTGCCTTTGTTGTTCAACAACACGGTATCAGGTAATAATGTGAGTCTGGTGGTGAAGAAAGCAGATTTACACAAGGCGGTAAACGTCATGCACGGACAAGTATTTGGTATCAGTAAAAGGATAAATATTCTAATTTTTGGGCATGGTAATGTGGGAGGAACATTGATCGATCAAATTCTAAAATCTGCCAAAACAATTAAAGATCGTAAGAAATTAGATTTGCGCGTATTTGGTATAGCGAATTCCAAGAAGATTTTATTGAATGAAAAGGGAATTACCAAAAGCTGGAAAACGAATTTAAAGCAAAAAGGAAAGTCATATAAAGTAGAAGATGTTTTTGATTTTGCAAAACGTCATCATTTAGAGAATCTGATCGTTATTGATAATACGGCGAGTAAAGACTTTGTAGCAAACTATTTTGAATTTGTAGAACATGGTTTCGATATTGTGTCTTCAAACAAAATAGCCAATACCTTACGTTACGATTTTTATCAGTTGCTACGAGAAGAGCTGCAAAAGAATCAAAAGCAATATTTGTATGAAACTAATGTAGGTGCAGGATTGCCATTGATAGATACCATTAAGTTATTGCATTTATCCGGTGAGAACATAACCAGAATTAAAGGCGTGTTCTCTGGTTCATTAAGTTATATTTTCAATACTTTTTCAGAAAGCGATGTACCATTTTCATCTATTTTGAAAGATGCGATGCAGCAAGGATTTACAGAACCGGATCCTCGTGAAGATTTATCAGGAAATGATGTCGGTAGAAAGTTGTTGATTTTAGCACGTGAACTAGATTTACATAATGAGTTTGCAGATATAAATATTGATAACCTTATCCCGAAGAAATTACAAGACGGAGAAGTGGCTTTCTTTTTAGAGAATTTAGATGTGTTGGATGCCAAATTCAGTGAAATTAAAAAGAATCAGAAGCCAAATCATGTATTAAGATATGTTGGTGATTTGCATGGAAACCTTCAAAAGGAAAAAGGAGTATTAGATGTGAAGTTGATATCAGTGCCAAAGGAAAGTGCCTTGGGGCAGGTAAAGGGATCAGATTCCATCATAGAAATATACACAGAATCTTACGGTGAAAATCCGTTAGTAATTCAAGGAGCCGGAGCCGGAGCAGCTGTTACCGCAAGAGGTGTATTTGGAGATATATTGAGGATTGCGGAGAAAGGATGACTTCGGCTCCGCTCAGTCACCGCGTACAAATGAGTAGTTAGGTGACAGGCTGGTGGCTGAGCGTAGCTGAAGCCAAATCAGATGAATAAAAGTAAGAAATTTTAATGTTTGGTGGCTGAGCGTAGCCGAAGCCGATAAATGATAATTGTATGTCAGGGTTCATGTATATTTTGGAATGTTTAGACGGAAGTTATTATACAGGTAGTACAAAGGACTTAGATAAAAGGTTATTAGAACACCAAGATGGTAAAGGGGCTAATCATACAAGAAAAAGATTACCTGTGAAATTGGTTTATGTAGAAGAGTATTTAAGAATTGATTCTGCATTTTACAGAGAGAAGCAAATACAAGGTTGGAGAAGAGAAAAGAAAGAAGCATTAATAAATGGTGAATTAGAGAAGTTGCCTAGTTTTGCAGAATGTATAAACGATACACATTATAGATATTTTAAAGAAAAGTAAAATGTCAATTCGGCGGAGCTTAACGGTCAGCATAAAAAAGGTAGTATGTTTAAGACAGGTGGCTGAGCGTAGCAGAAGCCCAATAAGTTGGATAAGAGTAAATAAGGTGAAGGTAAATGGCTGAGCGTAGCCTAAGCCAAAAAGTAAAGAAATGAACAAGAACAATAATAAATTTGAAACGAACGCGATTCGTACTCAACTAAAAAGAAGTGAAAACTTGGAACATTCGGTTCCGTTGTACTTGACTTCAAGTTTTGTGTTTGAAGATGCAGAAGATATGCGTGCGTCGTTTGCAGAAGAGAAAGATCGTAATATATATTCAAGATACTCAAACCCCAATTCATCTGAGTTTATCGATAAGGTTTGCCAAATGGAAGGTGCAGAAAGCGGATTCGCGTTTGCATCGGGTATGGCGGCAGTATTTTCAACTTTGGCGGCGTTATTGGATAGTGGTGATCATGTACTTTCGGCAAGAAGTATATTTGGTTCAACACATTCATTGTTCACGAACTTCTTCCCAAAGTGGAATATTGACCATACCTATTTCAAGATAGATGCATTGGAAGAAATAGAAAGTCTAATTACTCCAAAAACAAAAATCATTTATGCAGAGACTCCGACGAATCCTGGTGTTGATGTGTTGGATTTAGAGGAGTTGGGTAAGATTGCGAAAAAGAATAATTTGATACTTGTAATCGATAACTGTTTTGCATCGCCTTATTTGCAGCAGCCCATAAAGTTTGGTGCAGATTTGGTCATTCATTCTGGCACAAAACTGATGGATGGTCAAGGTAGAGTATTAGCAGGTATTACAGTGGGTAGTGCGGAGTTGATGGATAAGGTATATCGTTTTTCAAGAATTACAGGTCCCGCTTTATCACCGTTTAATGCATGGGTGTTGTCTAAAAGTTTAGAGACTTTGGCAATACGAGTAGATAGGCATTGTGAAAACGCATTGAAATTAGCGGAGTATCTAGAGGGGAACGATAAAGTGAATTGGGTGAAATATCCGTTCTTGAAATCGCATCCAAAATATGAGATAGCTAAAAAGCAAATGAAAGCAGGTGGTTGTGTAGTAGCTTTTGAAGTTAAGGGAGGATTAGATGCAGGTAGAGAGTTCTTTGACTCTATTAAACTGTTGTCCCTATCTGCCAATTTAGGAGATTCAAGAACTATAGTTACCCATCCGGCATCTACAACGCATAGTAAGTTGAGTGTAGAAGAACGTGCTGCAGTAGGTATCTCGGATGGCACAGTTCGTATTTCGGTAGGGTTAGAACATATAGATGATATTATCGCAGATATTGCTCAGGCATTAGGATAGTCGAATAATAGTAGAAACAAAAAAAGCCCGGTATGTACCGGGCTTTTTTTTATATGATAAATTAAAGTGTTTATTTACTTAAAGTCATATTGTAGGTCGCACTAATACTAGTTTCGAACCCTGAAAAATCTACAGTTTCATCTAACTCATATCGTAATGACATTTGAGAATCTGTTAATTCTGTAATCGTAAAACCAATTTCTTCTTCGCCAGAGCCAAAATAAAGGATGCTTCCGTCCAATCTCCATTCATTACTTTCGAAAAAGTCTTCGCCGGTTTCTTCTTCTGTTGAGGTTTCACCCATAACAGTAGTGGTTGTCACCGTTGTATATGATCCTTCACTCGTTACAGTTTGTGGTTCTTCAGAAAAAATAATAACAGTATCAAAATCTTTACCAACAGCTGTAAACGTAGTGGGTATTGATGTTCCATCAAAATTAGTATCAGACCTGCCATCTCTTGTTTCAAGAGCGGTAAGGTTCCATGTACCTATAATTTGTGATTCACTTGCGTTGGAAACGCCAACGCTGTCGTCATCTGAACAAGATGTAAAAACTAATGCAAATACGCCAATAAGCGATAATAAGAATACTTTTTTCATAAGTAGGTAGAATTGATTTGGAAACTTATAACGTAAAAATGGTGTGCTCAAGTATTTTGCTGATATTTTTATTATTTGGCTATCTTAGCATTATGCTCTCGAAAAAGACAAAATATGGTTTAAAAGCGCTAGCCTACTTAGCGGCACAGCCAGATAAGAAACCAGTTCAAATATCAGAAATAGCCGAAAAGGAGAACATCTCCCAAAAATTCTTGGAGAGTATACTTCTTAGCTTAAGAAAAACAGGATTCTTAGGTTCAAAAAAAGGTAAAGGTGGCGGTTACTATTTGTTAAGAACACCTGAGGAAATTTCGATGACGGATGTTATGAGAGTTTTAGAAGGTCCAATTGCCATGGTACCGTGTGTAAGCCTAAATTTTTATGAAACCTGTGATGATTGTCCCGACGAAAACACTTGTTCCGTTCATAAACTAATGCTGCAAGTGCGTGATAGTGCCTTAGATGTATACCGTAATAATACACTGAAAGACATCATCTCATAAAATCATATTTTTATTTCATTCTGCAATTCGCGATGCTTCAGTTTGTTGCGAAATATTAATTTTTCATGCGCTTTTGTTAATAATCTACTAAATCTATAGGGTAAATGAAATTTATCTGAGATTAGGGCGACTACATTGGAAAATAATACTATTTTTGAAAACTCTATTAAATTAGTAGGGTAATAAAAATTGAGTAAAAGATGATTGCAGATCAACTTATATTAAATAAAAAAGAAAACAAAACTACGTATCAAGATGATAAAACATCTGAAAAACCAATTCGTAGTATAGCCAAGGCTTTTAGTTGGAGAGTAATAGGAACAGTAGATACGCTGATTATATCTTATATACTTACAGGTGAGTTTTCAGTAGCAGCATCAATAGCCTCTATAGATTTCGTAACAAAAATGATATTGTATTTCTTTCACGAGCGTTTTTGGAATTTAGTAAAGTGGGGTAAATAATAAAGAATAGTATTATGGCATTGACAGAAGCACAAGTTCAGAAGTTGAACATTCAATTTAAAGGTATACCGCCAGAAGAAATTATTTCTTGGGCAGTAAAGCATGCAGAAACGCCTGTAGTAACAACAAACTTCAGACCATATGAAGTAGCTATTTTACATGCGGTATCTGGTGTAAAAAAAGATATTCCAGTAGTTTGGTGCGATACGGGTTATAACACTCCAAAAACATATAAGCATGCAGATGAAATAATCGGCAAGTTGAGTTTGAACGTAAAATTGTTTGTGCCAAAACAAACCACTGCACATAGAGATGCTGTAATGGGTATTCCACAAATTGATGACCCTAGACATGCCGAGTTTACTGAACAAGTAAAGTTGGAGCCTTTTAAAAGAGCCATGGCAGAATTCAAGCCAGATGTGTGGTTCACGAATTTGAGAAAAGGGCAGACCGCACACCGCGACAGTTTGGATATTTTAAGTCTAAGCAAAGACGGAGTGTTGAAGGTGAGTCCGTTTTACCACTGGAACGATACACAATTAGATGCCTATTTAAGAAAATATAATCTTCCTAACGAGCATAACTATTTTGACCCGACCAAGGTGTTGGAGAACAGAGAATGCGGATTGCATAGTTAATCTAAGGTGGTAGAAAAGAATAAGATAATTTATCTAAGAAAATATAGAATGAGTAATACAAGTACGGAATTGGAAGTAACGCCTTCCCAAGAACTTTTAAAAGATACTGCCCATATAAATGCACTTGAGAATGAGGCAATTTATATCATTAGGGAGGTTGCCGCTCAGTTTGAGAAGCCGGTTCTTTTATTCTCAGGAGGAAAAGATTCTATTACACTGGTTCGTTTGGCGCAAAAAGCATTTTGGCCATCGAAAATTCCTTTCCCATTAATGCATATAGACACGGGTCATAACTTTCCTGAAACTATCGAATTTAGAGATAGATTGGTTAAGGAGTTAGGGTTAGAGTTAATTGTGCGTAATGTTCAGGATTCAATCGATCAAGGTAAGGTTAAAGAAGAGTCAGGTAGATACTCAAGTAGAAATAGTCTTCAGACTACGACATTATTAGATGCGATTGAAGAATTTAAGTTCGATGCTTGTATCGGTGGTGCGCGTAGAGATGAAGAAAAGGCTCGTGCTAAAGAACGTATTTTTTCTGTTCGTGATGATTTCGGACAGTGGGATGAGCGTAACCAACGCCCAGAGTTGTTCGATATGTTAAACGGACAAATAGAATTGGGTCAGAATGTAAGAGTTTTTCCTATATCTAACTGGACAGAATTAGATGTGTGGTCTTATATCAAAGAAGAGCAAATTGAAATTCCTTCAATCTATTTCGCACATAAGCGTAAGACGTTTTTAAGAGATGGTATGATATGGTCTGCAGAAGATGGTATTGTATTTAGAGAAGAAGATGAGGTTGTAGAAGAAAGATTGGTTCGTTTCCGTACAGTAGGTGATATGTCTTGTACAGCAGCCGTACTTTCAGATGCGGAATCTATAGATAAGGTAGTAGAGGAAATTAGAGATTCATCTATTTCAGAGCGTGGTGCGCGTATAGACGATAAGCGTTCAGAAGCAGCGATGGAGAAAAGAAAACAACAAGGGTACTTCTAGAAAGCAGTATTCAGTAGCAGTAGGCAGTTTAATAATTACCTGCTAGCAATAACAATAATATTAAAAGTCCAAAGCTAAAAGCTAAGGGCTAACAGCATAAGAATGGAAGTACTAAAAATAGCAACGGCAGGTAGTGTAGATGATGGTAAAAGTACCTTGATAGGGAGAATGCTTTACGATACAAAATCTTTGACCAGCGATAAGTTAGAAGCAATAGAAAAGACTAGTAAGCAAAAGGGATACGATTATTTAGATTTCTCTTTGGCTACAGATGGTTTGGTAGCAGAACGCGAACAGGGTATTACTATAGATGTTGCCCATATCTATTTCTCTACAGCAAAGAAAAGTTACATTATTGCAGATACTCCCGGTCACGTAGAATATACCCGTAACATGGTTACAGGAGCATCTACTTCACAAGCAGCGATTATATTGATTGATGCACGTAAGGGTGTTATCGAGCAAACGAACAGACACTTTTTTATCAATAACTTATTACGCATTAAAGATGTAGTGGTGGCTATTAATAAAATGGATTTGGTAGATTATTCTGAGGAAACTTACAATGCTATCAAAGCTGATTTTGAAGAATTGATGGCGAAAAGAGATTACCAAGATCAGAAGATAACCTTCATTCCGGTAAGTGCATTGAAAGGTGATAATGTAGTAAATAAAACAGATAAGACACCTTGGTATACCGGTCCTACTTTGTTAGAGCATTTTGAGGCTTTGGATAGAAAAGATATTTTCAATGCAGGTACACCTCGTTTCCCAGTACAATATGTTATTCGTCCGAAGACAGATGAGCATCATGATTTTAGAGGATTTGCCGGTAAGGTTTATGGTGGCGAGTTAAGTGTAGGTGATGAAGTGGTAGCACTTCCTTCACAAACGCGTTCTAAAATAAAAGAAATCTATTTTCATGACAAGAAGTATAATACTGCTTCTAGACGTTCATCGGTAACGATTACTTTAGAAGATGAAATCAACTTGAGTCGTGGAGATATGTTAGTGAAAGCTGGGGATTTACCAACGGTTGATAAGCAATTTACTGCTACAATATCTTGGATGGATTCGTTACCGTTAGCCGCAGGAAACAAATATGTTGTTCAACACGGTGTCAATAAAGTATTGGCGAAAGTGGAGCAGGTACATCATAAAATTGCTCCTGATTATTCGGGTATCGATACAGAAACAGATTCATTAGGTATGAATGATATTGCCCAGGTAAGTTTTCGTTTAAATAAGCCAATTTTCTACGATCAATTTAAAGATCATAGAACTAACGGGTCGTTCATCTTAATAGATACAAAATCCAATAGTACCGTAGGGGCTGGTTTTATACAGTAAAAGCCCTTTAGGGGAATTCAAACTAGACATTATATTTTAATTAGTATAGTAAGTCTATAGGAATAGTAAAGTGATAAATTAATAATAACGCTTGTTTAACCCGAGTAAGTGTTCCTCCCTTTTGGGGAGGTTAGGAGGGGCCACAATATGCAGAGTTTTAGAACAGAAATAGAGAATCAAGTAGTTGCGAATGATATTTTAGAATTGGAGCGCAAGATTCATGAGTTCCATGGCGGCAAATTAGATGAAGAGAAATTTAGAAGCCTGCGTTTAGCTCGTGGTGTATATGGTCAGCGTCAAGAAGGCGTTCAAATGATTCGTATAAAATTGCCATATGGTAAGGTGACTTCTCAGCAATTACTACGTATTTGCGATGTGTCCGATGAATATTCTACGGGTAGATTACATATTACAACGCGTCAAGATATTCAGATTCACTATGTTGATTTGAACAGAACTCCAGAGTTATGGTCAGAATTGGAGAAAGACGATATTACATTAAGAGAAGCTTGTGGTAACACCGTACGGAATGTAACGGCAAGTGAAACGGCTGGTATTGATGTAGATGAGCCTTTTGATGTTTCGCCATATGCACATGCATTATTTCAGTATTTCCTTAGAAACCCTATAAGTCAAGAAATGGGACGTAAGTTCAAAGTTTCTTTCTCGGCAAGTGATGCTGATACAGGACTATCATACATGCACGATTTAGGTTTTATCGCCAAAATTGAAAATGGAGAAGTCGGTTTTAAAGTGATGTTAGGTGGCGGATTAGGTTCTCAGCCAAGACATGCAGATGAATTATATAGTTTCTTGCCTGCAGATCAGATCATTCCGTTAATGGAAACGGTAATACGTGTTTTTGATCGCTACGGTGAGCGTAAGAGTAGAGCAAAGGCAAGAATGAAATTTTTGTTGAAAGATTTAGGTCTTGACGGATTCAAAGAATTATTGGCTGCTGAGAAAACGGCTGTGCCTTTTGATACATTTCCTATTAATCCAGAAGACTATCCAAAAACCAAAGTTTCAGATTTAAAAGTTCCTGCAGTTGAAATAGAAGATTCAAAGGAATTTGAAAAGTGGAAAGTGACTAACGTTGTTCCTCAGAAACAACCTGGTTATGTTGCTTTGGGAATTAAAGTATTGCTAGGTGATTTTTATACAGACAAGGCACGTTTATTAGCCAATTTGGTGCAGAAATATGCAGCAGGTGAGTTAAGGTTGTCATTACGTCAAAACATTTTAATTCCTTTCGTAAAAGAAGAGAATGTTGAATTTTTCTATACGGAATTAAAGAAATTAGGTTTTGCAGAAGCAGGTTACAATAAAGCACTAGATATTACAGCTTGCCCAGGTACAGATACTTGTAATTTAGGTATTGCAAGTAGTACAGGTATTGCAGAAGAATTAGAAAGAGTTATAAAAACAGAATATCCTGATTATATCAATAACGAAGATGTTGTAATAAAAATCAGTGGTTGTATGAACGCATGTGGACAGCACAATATGGCAAATATTGGTTTTCAGGGAATGTCCGTTCGTACGAAAGATAAATTAGTTGCTCCGGCACTACAAGTATTATTAGGTGGTAGCACAGATGGTAACGGTCAAGGTCGTTTTGCTGATAAAGTGGTAAAAGTGCCTAGTAAAAGAGGTCCTGATGCATTACGTTTAATCTTGAATGATTACGATGCTAATGGTGGCGATTTATCATTCCCGGATTACTATGCTGAAAAAGGGCAAATGTATTTCTATGATTTTCTAACGCCATTATCATCTGTAGATGATTTAACGCCAGAAGATTTCATTGACTGGGGAAATACAGAACGATATGAAAAAGCAATTGGTGTAGGTGAATGTGCAGGTGTGGTTATTGACTTGATTGCTACACTTCTTTTTGAAAGTGAAGAGAAAATACAGAATGCTCAAGCTATGTTCGATGCAGAAAAATGGTCTGCAAGTATCTACCACGCATATTCTTCAATGGTGAATTCAGCGAAAGCGATGTTAACTTCAGAGAATACGAAAGTAAATACACATGTAAGTATCATTAAAGATTTTGATGAGAAGTTTGTAGCCGATGGAAGAATTGCCGTAGCTGGCGGATTTGAGAAATTGGTACTGCAATTGAATCAGAACGAACCAACAAAAGAATTTGCTGAGTCATATATCAAAGATGCGAAAGTATTCTTAGAGACGGTTGCAAAGTTTAGAGAACAAGAATTGGCAGAAGCATAAACGGCATGAGTTTAGAAAGCAATTTAACGAAGACTGAGCGTAGCCGAAGTCAAGGTCTTTTGACTGTTGTAGGCGCGGGACCTGGCGATATAGATCTCATCACTTTAAAAGCAATAAAAACGCTGGAAAATGCCAATGTGGTTTTGTATGATGCTTTGGTTAACGAAGAGTTGCTAAAGTATGCAAAAAACGCAGAATTGATTTTTGTGGGTAAGCGAAGAGGATGCTATGCATATCAGCAAGAACAGATAAACGAGTTAATTGTCAGCCGGGCAAAATCTGACGGACATGTGGTAAGATTAAAAGGCGGAGATCCTTTTGTATTTGGTCGTGGTTCAGAAGAAATGGAATTTGCAGCATCACATGGTTTAGAAGTGGCCATGGTGCCAGGTATTTCTTCAAGTTTAAGTGTACCGGCCTATCAGAATATTCCAGTAACAAAAAGAGGGGCATCAGAAAGTTTTTGGGTAATTACAGGTACAACCAAAGAACATAAGCTATCAACAGATGTTGCTTTAGCTGCAAAAAGTAGTGCAACGGTAGTTATATTAATGGGAATGTCAAAACTTCCACAAATTGTAGAACTGTTCAAAGGTGAGGGAAAATCGGATATGCCAATAGCCATTATTCAAAACGGTACACGAAAGAATGAAAAACTGGGCATTGCAACTATTGAAACTATAGTTGAGGTTGTAGAAAAAGAAGAATTATCAAACCCTGCAATTATCATCATAGGTGAAGTGGTAAAACATAGAGAGGCATTAATTCAGGCGAAGAATCGGTATTCAAAGGAGAATGCTAAGTTGAGCGAAGTATAAAATTGCAAAGTATTAATTACATAGTCGAAGTGAAATTAAAAGAAGTTGAAAAGTGATTTCTAATTACTTTTCACTAAACAAAAAATTATGATTAAAACAGATATGCTCATTATAGGAGCGGGACCAACCGGATTATTTACGGTGTTTGAAGCAGGATTATTAAAGTTAAAAACGCATTTAATAGATGCATTGCCACAGCCAGGTGGACAGTGTTCAGAGATATATCCTAAGAAGCCTATCTACGATATTCCTGCATTTCCAGAAATTTTGGCGGGTACTTTGGTAGATAATCTAATGGAGCAGATCAAACCTTTTGAGCCAGGGTTTACATTGGGTGAAAGAGCAGAAACCTTAGATAAGTTAGAAGATGGTTCTTTTGTAGTAACTACAAATAAAGGAACTCAGCATAATGCGCCAGTTGTTGTTATAGCAGGCGGGTTAGGTTCTTTTGAACCAAGAAAACCACCTATCTCGAATATTGTAAATTTTGAAGATACCGGTGTTTCTTATATGATTAAGGATCCAGAAGTATATCGTGACAAAAAGGTAGTGATTGCCGGTGGTGGAGATTCAGCTTTAGATTGGGCTATATTTTTAACCGATGTAGCATCAGAAGTAACTTTGGTGCATAGAAGAGATGAATTTAGAGGGGCTTTGGATTCTGTTGAAAAAGCATCTGAACTGGCAAAGCTTGGTAAAATAAAATTAATTACAAAAGCAGAGGTAAAAGAATTGCACGGCAAAGATCATTTGGAAGCTGTTGTGATTAAACATACGGATAAGGAAAAGGAAGATACTTATTTAGAGGTAGATAATTTTATTCCGTTATTCGGTCTTTCACCAAAATTAGGTCCTATAGGTGATTGGGGACTAGAAATTCAGAAGAATGCCATTAAGGTAAATAACGCAAAAGATTACCAAACAAATATACCGGGAGTATATGCTATTGGCGATGTTAATACCTATGAAGGTAAATTGAAATTGATACTTTCAGGTTTTCATGAAGCAGCGGTAATGTGTCAGTATGCATACCAACAAATCAATCCGGGTAAGCGCTACGTAATGAAATATACGACCGTTGGTGGTGTTGAAGGATTCGATGGTTCTAAGAAAGAAGCCAAAAAAGAAGTAGTACAAAGTATTGCATAAAGTTATAATTTGGTCAGTAAAACCTCCAGATTCTTTATGATTCTGGAGGTTTTTTTATGACAAATTTCTAAAAATTCGTTGGGTAAAAAACCTGTTGAAGTTTTGGATTAGAGCATGCTGTGCCGTTACTTTGCAAATCGTTCATAAATAGATTGAAACGTTATCAAGAAAGGTGGAGGGACTAGACCCATTGAAACCTTGGCAACCCTTTCCTTTAAGGAAAAGAAGGTGCTACATTCTATCTTTATTCTGTGTACTTGTGCAGAAGATGTTATTCTATATGGCATTACAAAGACAGATAACTTAAGAAAAGGCATCTAGCCGAACTTTCCTTACTTGATTACGAATTACATTTTTATTGAACCAATAATATTTTACACCGTAAAATGAAGGATATAAAGGAAATATTAAAAGAGCGAATTCTCATATTAGATGGCGCCATGGGTACCATGCTACAGCGCTATAAGTTTACTGAGGAAGATTTTAGGGGAGAACGTTTTAAAGACTGGGAACACCCATTACAGGGTAATAATGATTTGTTGTCACTAACTCAGCCTGATGCAATTGCTGAGGTTCATCGTAAGTATTTCGCTGCGGGTGCCGATATCGTAGAGACCAATACATTTTCTGGAACTACGATAGCGATGGCGGATTATTACATGGAAGACTTGGTGTATGAGTTGAATTATGAATCTGCGCGTATCGCTAAAATGGTAGCAGATGAATTCACGGCTAAAGAACCGAATAAACCAAGATTTGTAGCCGGAAGTATCGGTCCTACGAACAAAACGGCAAGTATGTCGCCAGATGTAAATGACCCAGGGTATAGAGCAGTTTCTTTTGATGAGCTACGTATTGCATATAAACAACAAGTAGAAGCCTTGTTAGATGGTGGATCGGATATTTTATTGGTAGAAACTATTTTTGATACGTTAAATGCAAAAGCGGCATTGTTTGCTATTGAAGAAGTAAAAGAAGAGCGAAATGTCGATGTGCCTATCATGGTAAGCGGTACCATTACCGATGCGTCAGGTAGAACGTTATCTGGTCAAACGGCAGAAGCATTTCTTATATCCATTTCCCATATTCCTATTTTATCGGTCGGCTTCAATTGTGCATTAGGAGCTAATCAATTGGTGCCACATTTAGAGGTATTATCAACCAAAAGTGAGCATGCGGTTTCGGCACACCCCAATGCAGGACTACCAAATGCATTCGGAGAGTACGATGAGACTCCTGATCAAATGGCAGAACAAATTAAAGAATACGCAGAAAAAGGATTAGTAAATATAGTAGGTGGATGCTGCGGTACCACTCCGGAACATATTACTGCGATAGCAGAGGTAGTGGAAAATTTTGAACCTAGAAAGTTGACAGTTGTCGGTTGATGGTTGTCAGTAAATAGTAACTGAATGGAATATACAGAATTAGAAGTGTGGAAAGAATCTAGGATTTTGGCGAATTTGATATATAAAGTTTCTCAGCAGTTTCCTAAAGTTGAAATGTATGGGTTGACAAATCAGATACGTCGTTGTGCTGTTTCAGTTCCGTCAAATATAGCTGAAGGATGTGGAAGAAGAACAGCAGCAGATACTATCCAGTTTTTACACATTTCTAGAGGTTCTCTATATGAATTGGAAACTCAGCTATTCATTGCTTTGGATCAAGAATATTTGATTAAAGAAGATTTTGAATCCATTGCGAAGCAAATTTTAAAATGTAAAAAACTCATTAATGGGTTTATCAATTACTATAAAAAGACCAAATAATGTCTGGAAGTATTTCAAAAAAACCATCAACTGACAACGGTCAACCGACAACTAAATACCTGAAGTTATCAGGTCTTGAACCCTTAATAGTCACCCCAGAAACGAATTTCATAAACGTTGGTGAACGGACAAACGTTGCTGGTTCAAAAAAGTTTCTACGTCTTGTAAAAGAAGAGAAATTTGAAGAGGCATTGGCAGTTGCTAGAGAGCAGGTAGAGAATGGAGCACAGGTCATTGATATTAACATGGATGACGGATTGATCGATGGTAAAGAAGCCATGGTTAAATTTTTGAATCTTGTTATTTCTGAGCCAGATATTTCTCGTGTACCTATAATGATAGATAGCTCTAAATGGGAAATCATTGAGGCGGGTCTGCAAGTAGTTCAGGGTAAATGTGTGGTTAATTCCATTAGTTTAAAAGAGGGTGAAGAACAGTTTATACATCATGCCAAGCTGATAAAAAGATATGGTGCCGCAGTCATAGTTATGGCATTCGATGAGGTAGGTCAAGCAGATAATTATGACCGTAGAATTGAAATAGCAAAACGCTCTTATGATGTTTTGGTGAACAAAGTGAATTTTGCACCAGAGGATATTATTTTCGATTTAAATATATTTCCTGTAGCCACAGGTATGGATGAGCATAAACTGAATGCCATCGATTTTATAGAAGCTACGCGTTGGGTACGTGAAAATTTGCCACATGCCAGTGTAAGTGGTGGGGTAAGTAATGTTTCTTTCTCCTTTAGGGGTAACAACCCGGTTCGTGAGGCAATGCACTCGGTTTTCTTATATCATGCAATAAAAGCTGGTATGAATATGGGTATTGTAAACCCAAGTATGTTAGAGGTATACGATGATATTCCTAAAGATTTATTGGAGCGTGTTGAAGATGTTATCTTAAATAGAAGAGACGATGCAACCGAGCGATTGCTTGATTTTGCAGAATCTGTAGTTGGGAAAACTAAAGAAAGTAAGATAGATCTTTCATGGAGGGAAGAGCCATTACAAGATAGGATTACACGTGCCTTGGTAAAAGGTATTGACCAATATATTGTTGAAGACGTAGAAGAAGCTAGAGCTGCTGCAGATAAACCTATTGAGGTCATTGAAGGTAATTTAATGACCGGTATGAACGTGGTAGGTGATTTATTCGGAAGCGGAAAAATGTTCTTGCCACAAGTGGTTAAATCTGCCCGTGTAATGAAAAAAGCGGTAGCTTATTTATTGCCATATATTGAAGAAGAAAAGTTGTTGAATCCGCAGGTAGGTGATTCTGACAATGCAGGTAAAATATTAATGGCAACTGTAAAGGGTGATGTCCATGATATCGGCAAAAATATTGTGGGTGTTGTACTAGCATGTAACAATTATGAGATTGTTGATTTGGGAGTTATGGTACCTCCTGAAAAAATAATTGCCGCAGCCATAGAACACAATGTGGATATTATAGGGCTTAGCGGATTGATTACGCCTTCTTTGGATGAAATGGTGCATTTGGCAAAGGAAATGGAACGTAAAGACTTTAAGATTCCATTGCTAATTGGTGGGGCAACAACCAGTAAGGCACATACTGCGGTAAAAATTGATCCACAATACAAAGAAGCGGTAGTTCATGTAAATGATGCCTCTAGAGCGGTTACTGTAGTGGGAGATTTACTGCAGAAAGAAACTTCTAATGGTTATAAGAAAAGCATTAAAGATGATTACGATATATTTCGTGAGAAGTTCTTAAATCGCTCATCAAGTAAAACGTATAAATCGATTTCTGCGGCCCGTAGAAATAAGTTTAAAATAGACTGGGAAACTTCAGGAATCGTAAAACCGAATAAGCTTGGGATTCAAGTAATAGAAGATTTAGATTTAAATATTCTAGTACCATATATAGATTGGACTCCATTTTTTAGAAGTTGGGAACTGCATGGAAAATACCCTGCAATATTGACCGATGAGGTTGTTGGAGAACAAGCAGTAGATTTATTCGCAGACGCCCAAGAGATGCTGAGCAAGATAATTTCTGAGAAGAAATTAAAGGCAAAAGGTATTTTTGGACTCTTTCCTGCAAACTCCGTCAACGATGACGATATTTTAGTTGACATAAGCTCCAATCTAGATGAGAATACTGGGTCGTTGAACGGAGCCGAAGCGAAAGAGAGCTACACTTTTAGAACCTTACGCCAACAATTGGAGCGTAGAGAAGGTGTGGCAGATTATGCCCTGGCGGATTTTATAGCACCTAAAGAATCAGGGAAACAAGATTATATGGGTTGCTTCTGTGTGTCTACAGGTTTTGGTACTGCAGAATTAGCGGCGAAATATGAAGCCGATTTAGATGATTATAATTCCATTATGGTTAAAGCTCTTGCAGATAGATTGGCAGAAGCCTTTGCGGAATATTTACATAAAGAAGTCCGTCTGAAACACTGGGGCTATGCTTCAAATGAGGAGTTGAGCAATGAAGATTTAATTAAGGAATCATACAAGGGAATTCGTCCTGCACCAGGGTACCCTGCTTGTCCTGATCATTTAGAGAAATTGACCATTTGGGATGTTTTAAAAGTGAAAGAGACTATTGGTGTTGAACTGACGGATAGTTTGGCTATGTGGCCGGCAGCATCTGTAAGTGGATATTATTTTGGAAATCCGCAAGCACGTTATTTTGGGTTAGGAAAAATAAAAGACGATCAGGTAAAAGATTTCGCAGAACGAAAAGGCATACCATTAGGGGATGCCGAAAGATGGCTAGCGCCGAATATAGTTGATTAATGCGTTAGGGATAGAAGCGGCATCTTTTTCTATTTTAGCAGTGAGGATGAAGTTTTGCTAAAGTTTTTAAATAGAAAAAATATAGCTGAAAGCCCGCCCGAACGCCCAAAGAATATAATTAAGTATTAATACCTATTTAAGGTTTGCTCTCCAAATAAGAGTGAAAATATAAGAAATGAAAGTAACAGACCATATCAATAATGCAAACGGAAAGACACTTTTTTCATTTGAAATAGTGCCTCCGGTAAAGGGTAAGAATATTCAAGAATTGTATAATAATATTGATCCGTTAATGGAATTTAAACCTCCATTTATTGATGTGACCACATCTCGTGAAGAAACTATCTATATTAAGAAAGAAGGACTTTTAGATAAGAAAACTACACGTATGAGACCAGGTACAGTGGGTATTTGTGCTTCTATACAGCATAAGTATGATGTTGATACGGTACCTCATGTTATTTGTGGAGGTTTTACTAAAGAAGAGACCGAGTACATGTTGGTAGATTGTCATTATTTAGGCATACAGAATGTAATGGCTTTACGTGGTGATGCCCGTAGCGAGCAAAAGTATTTTGAACCTACCGATGGCGGACACCCTTTTGCGATTGACTTGGTAAAACAAATTCAAGAGTTGAATTGTGGTAAGTATCTGCATGAAACCATAGAAAGCGAACACTGCAGTGATTTTTGTATAGGTGTGGCGGGTTATCCGGAAAAGCACTTGGAATCACCTTCATTACAATCAGATTTAAAACGATTGAAAGAGAAAGTAGATGCAGGTGCCGATTATGTAGTAACACAAATGTTCTTCGATAATAAAAAGTATTTTGAGTTTGTAGAAGCCGCAAAAAGTATGGGTATTAGCGTACCTATTATTCCGGGTATAAAGCCTATTGCAGTTAAAAGACATATGCAATTATTACCACAGGTATTTAGAATTGATATGCCGCAAGATTTGATAGAAGCGGTAGATGGTTGTGTAACAAACAAAGATGTGCGAAAAGTAGGTGTTGAATGGGCAATTCAGCAATCTAGAGAGCTGAAAGCTGCTGGTGTACCTGTTTTGCATTACTACTCAATGGGGAAATCTGATAATATTAAGGCGATAGCGGAAGCGTTGTTCTAGATTTGGATAACTAAATAATCAGTTCGAGTGTTTTTATATCGTAGAGTAACGGAGATGTAAAAATGTACCGAGAACCTTTGGAACATGAGATCTTCTCTATAAAAATTTCTTGGTACCTCATAAATTCACTCGAGGTGACATTGTTACTTTTGTAAATACATAATTTGTAGGAAAGAACTTTGTATTTTGTACATGGTACTTCGTACTTAGTACTTATTTTTGCCCCCAATGAATTTTAAGTTTCTATCCATTTTACTGATTTCAGTAAGTTGTTGTTTCGCACAAGAATCTGGTGAGCAAAAAAAGTATACCCTTGATGCTAGTCAGTTTTACGGGTCTATAATTTTACATAATCCAGATATTTCGCATTTAATCACTTCGCACCCTGCGGGTGTAATTTTGAGTTACAATAGAAAAACCTATGGTTTAAATGCATGGGAGGAGTTATATAATTATCCTGATTTTGGATACTCTTTCATTTATCAGAATTCTAATAATAGCACACTAGGTGATAATTACGGACTCTACGCGCATTATAATTTTTATCTTTTTAAGCGTAATGTGCAGCTTCGCGTTGGGCAAGGGGTCTCTTATGCTACTAACCCGTATGATAAAGTAACCAATTTTAGAAATAACGCATACGGATCAGATGTATTAAGTTCTACGTATTTAATGTTCAATTATCATAAGGAGAATATTATTAAAGGGCTAGGACTCAAAGCAGGTATCTCTTTAATACATTATTCAAATGCTAATTTTAGAGCTCCTAATACCTCTACCAATACCTTGGCTTTCAATGCCGGAGTGGTATACGATTTAGATGGAGGCAAAGAAATAGAATATATACATCGAGAAAAAGAAAAAATAACAGAGCCTTTACGTTATAATTTTGCTTTAAGAACAGGTATAAACGAAAGTGATGTTATTGATTCTGGACAGTATGGTTTTGTTGTACTCTCTGCCTATGCGGATAAAAGAGTGGGAAGAAAAAGTGCGTTACAATTTGGGGTAGATGCCTATTTCTCTAATTTTTTAAAGGAGTTGATTCGCTATCAAAGTATAGCTTTTCCAGAAAATGGTGTTGCTGCAGATGACGATTATAAAAGAGTAGGAATATTTGCTGGACATGAGTTGTTCATAAATCGAACTTCGGTAGTTTCGCAATTCGGATATTATGTGTATTATCCATTTGATTTTGAGGGGCGTACATATTTACGTGTAGGGCTAAAACGTTATTTTGGAGAAAAGATATTTGGGGCAGTTACCTTAAAATCTCACGGAGCAAAAGCAGAAGCAGTAGAATTCGGGATAGGAATACGATTATAAGATGATAAAAATGATAAATAATTCACTTAGTTGTCTGATTGAGCGCAGTCGAGACCTTATAGTCTTGATGGTAATTTTGGTTTCCCTATTTGTTTCTTGCGATTCTGAAAATGCTTCGGATTGTTTTCAAAGTACTGGTGAGATTACGAGACAAGAAGTTTCGGTTGCCGAGTTCTCTTCAATAACAGTTTTTGAGAACGTAACTCTAATTATTAAACAAGGAGATACACAAAAAGTAGAAATTGAAACTGGTGAAAATTTACGTAATGAAGTAGCTGCGGTTGTGGATGATGAACAATTGTTATTGACAGATACAAATGACTGTAATTATGTACGTGATTATGGAACCACGGTAGTTTATGTGACCACTCCAAATTTAACCAGTATTCGTAGTAGTACCGGTTTTCCTGTTCAAAGTGACGGAGTGCTGGCTTTTGAAAGTTTAAGCTTGCTATCAGAAAGTTTTACAGATCCAGAAGCGGAAACTACAGATGGGGAATTCAATTTAGAATTAGACGTTTCTAGTTTAAGTATAACAAGCAACGGAATATCATATTTCAAGTTAAAGGGTAGCGCAGATAGCTTTAATATAAGTATTGCGGCAGGTGATTCTAGGGTAGAGGCAGAAGAACTGATAACCCAGCGGGTAAATTTTAACCATAGAGGTTCAAATGATATTTTAGTGAATCCGCAAGAAAGTTTAACCGGAGTTTTAAGAGGTACAGGAGACCTACAGAGTTTTAACCGACCGGCAACAGTGGATGTTGAAGAATTGTATAACGGACGCTTGATCTTTGTGGAATGAATCCTATACTCAAATATCTAAAAAACGTGTTTGCTGCTAAACGTATTTTGGCGGATGATACTGAGTTAACAGGATTGGTAAAAGTAGATTATTTACTTCAACAATTAATAATAGAAGATAAAGTACCCGGAATTGCAATTACGGTTTTAAAAGAGGGAAAGTCAGTTTTCCAAAAAGGGTATGGGAATGCCAACATTGGCGAGAAACAGTATATAGACCCTAAAAAATCTATTTTTAGAATTGCTAGTGTCTCAAAGCCTATTGCAGCTACAGCTTTAGCACATATGGTACAAGAAGGGCTTATTGATTTAGATGAGTCTTACTATACTTACCTTCCAGATTACCCTAAGAAAGAATGGGATTTTACCATTCGCCAATTAGCTAGTCACACCGCAGGTATACGTGTTTATAAAGGCAAGGAATATGGTTTGAACGAACCATTATCCATCAAACAGGGTCTTAAGATATTTAAAGATGATCCTTTGGTATACAAACCAGGTACCGAATATTTGTACAATAGTTTTGACTGGGCAATGATTTCTGCAGCAATACAAGAAGCAAGCGGAATTCCGTTTGAGGAATATGTGCAAGAGAAGGTGCTGAATCCGCTAGGGATGAATTCTACTTATTGTCCCCAATGTTATTACCAGTCAGACTCACAGAGCAGTAGTAAAAATTCTGATGCTCTTGGGGTAAATCATATTTCCGCATTAAAAGAACAAAACCGTGTTACTGCATTTTACACAAAGAGCATTTCAGGATTTAGAAAGGCGATACCTGTAGATAATTTTTACAAATTAGCTGGCGGTGGTTATTTGTCTACGTCAGAGGATATCGCAAAATTCGGACAAGCATTTCTAGATAAGAAAGTTAAAGTCAAAGAGACTATTCTGGATCAATTTTTAAGGGCTCAACAAGTAGCTGGTAATTCTACGTACTACGGTTTAGGTTGGCAGGTAAGCGAAGATGCAAAAGGTAGAAAGTTCTTTGGGCATGTTGGTAACGGAGTAGGAGGGTATGCTAATTTCTTTGTCTACCCTAAAGAGCAACTTGTTTTTTCAATTCTTGTTAATTGTACAGATCCTAAAATACAAGAAGAGCTAGATGCAATAATAGATTGTTTTTTTGATGAGGTTGATTTTTGAGTTTTGTCTATCCCTAATGGAGTGGTGTTTCGGTTTATGAAAAGGGGTTTGTCTAATTTTTAACACAAAACCTTCGTTTTTTGAGATAGAAATAGAATTTTTTAAAAAAATAAAACGGAAAACAACCATTTTTAAATATAATTACTACATTAGCCAAAGTTTACAAGCACAATGACAAAACAATATTTCTGGAACGGTTTTTATTTTTACTTCTTTTTTAAGAGAGGTACGGGACTGTTGTAGTATATTTTAAAAATAAAATAGAATCTAAGTTCCGATATGTATCGGAACTTTTTTTTTGTTCAAAAATTGAAATCACCTTGAACGTAGTAGAAGGGTTTTGCGGTAAGTTGAAATGTGAATTATGAGTTTAAAAATAGCCATACAGGGAATTAAAGGAAGTAACCATCATCAGGTAGCTAAAGATTGTTTTGGTGATGATATCGAGTTGGTAGAATGCCTTTCTTTTGATGCTTTGGTAGACAAGTTATTGTCTAATGAAGCGGATCAAGGTATTATGGCTATCGAGAATAGTATTGCAGGTTCAATAATACCGAATTATGCATTGGTCAACCATAATAACCTACATATTATTGGCGAGTATTATTTGAATATTCATCATAATTTAATGGTGTTACAAGGGCAGAAAATAGAAGATATAACAGAGGTTAGTTCTCACCCTATGGCTTTGTTGCAGTGTAAAGAATATTTTAGGCAATATCCGCACATTAAACTTGTGGAAGATGTTGATACGGCAGAAACGGCAAAGCGCATACAAGAGCAAAAATTAAAGCATGTAGCTGCCATTGCACCAAATGTAGCTGCAGAATTATATGAGTTGGACATCGTAGCGAGCGACATACAGACTATTAAAAATAATGCTACTCGTTTTATCATTGTAAAGACAAAAAACAATGCGTTGCCAGAGGCTGAAATTACTAAGGCTTCTATACGGTTTATAACCGACCATAAAAGGGGAAGTTTGGCGGCTGTGCTTAATGTTATGAGCGATTGTAGATTGAATTTGACAAAAATACAGTCATTACCGGTAATAGAAACACCATGGAAATATGCATTTTTTGTGGATGTAACTTTTGCCGAATATGCAGATTTTACAAAGGCGAAAAGTCTGTTGAACATCATGGCAGAGGACTTTAAGATTTTGGGTGAATATAAAAATGTAAGACAATGATACGTACCGCTGAAAGGTTAAATACCGTACAGGAATACTACTTCTCAAAAAAGTTGAGAGAGGTACGTGGCTTAATGGCACAAGGTAAGCCTATTATAAATATGGGTATTGGTAGTCCAGATTTAGCTCCGTCTAAAGAAGTATTGAATGCAATACAGGATGCGGTATTAGAAAACGGTGCCCACCAATACCAAAGCTACCAAGGTTTGCCACAGTTGAGAGCAGCTATCGCAAATTTCTATAAGAAGAAATTCAGGGTTGATGCTGATCCAAATACCGAGATTTTACCCTTAATGGGCTCAAAGGAGGGTATTATGCATATTAGCCTTGCATTTTTAAATGAAGGCGATGAGGTTTTAATTCCAAACCCTGGTTATCCTACATATACATCGGTTACGAAATTGGTAGGTGCAGTACCTGCATATTATGATCTGACCGAAGAAAATGGATGGTTTCCAGATTTAGAAGAACTGGCAAAGCAAGATTTAGCTAGGGTAAAGATCATGTGGTTAAGTTACCCACATATGCCAACTGGTGCTACGGCTACAAAAGAACAGTTTGTAAAAATGGTGGAATTTGCTCAAAAGCATGAAATACTTTTGGTAAATGACAATCCTTATAGTTTTGTCTTAAATGCTGAACCGGCAAGTATATTAAGTATACCTAATGCAAAAGAGGTTTGTTTAGAGCTTAATTCATTGAGCAAAACATTTAACATGGCAGGTTGGCGTGTTGGTTTTGTTTTGGGTAGCGAAGATCATATCAATGCTATTTTAAAGGTGAAGAGTAATATGGACTCTGGTATGTTCTACGGAATTCAGAAAGGTGCCATAGCGGCATTGGAGAGTAGTGATGATTGGTTTGCTGATTTGAACACGGTATATAATGAAAGAAGAGAATTGATTTATCAACTGGTAGACAAATTAGGTTGTACATATGATAGAAATGCTGTTGGCTTGTTCGTTTGGGCAAAATTACCGGAAGGTAGTACAACGTCAGAAGAATTTATAGATAATGTATTGTATACCAAAGACCTGTTTATTACTCCAGGTACCATATTTGGTAGTAATGGCGAAGGCTATATTCGCTTTTCACTTTGTATTTCAGAAGATAAAATAAAAGAAGCAATCGCAAGATTTTAGTGTGATGAATGTATTTGTAATAGGTATCGGTTTAATAGGTGGTTCTTTAGCGAAAGACATAAAGTCGGCAGTCGACAATGTTACCGTTTATGGCATAGAATCCAATGCATCAAATTTAGAAGAGGCATTGTCCTTGGGCATTATTGATCAAAAAGCCACCTATCAAGATTTACAATTAGCGGATATGGTCATTGTAAGTATACCGGTTGATGTTATGGTTACAGAGCTTCCGGTTATATTAGATGCTGTACATGAAGATTGCGTAGTTTTTGATGTGGGATCAACCAAATCTTTAATCTGTAAGGTGTTGGAAAATCATCCAAAGAGAAGAAATTTTTTAGCGTGTCACCCTATTGCAGGAACAGAATTTTCTGGTCCGTCAGCGGCAATACATGATTTGTTCAAAGACAAGACCAATATTATTTGCGAGGTAGAACTAACTGCATTTAAGCTTCAGGAAAGAGCTTTGAAAGTTTTTCAAGCTATTGGTATGAGAATTCGCTATATGAACCCTGTGGCTCATGATAAGCACATAGCTTACGTATCACATTTATCGCACATAAGTTCATTTATGTTGGGTAAAACGGTGATAGAGAAAGAGAAAAACGAACGCGATATTTTTGATATGGCGGGTAGTGGATTTGAAAGTACGGTACGTTTGGCAAAAAGTTCGCCGGCCATGTGGACACCAATTTTTAAACAGAATAAAGAGAATGTGGTAGAGACATTGGAAGAGTACATTCAAAATCTTACGGCATTTAAAGAAATGTTGCAGAAAGATGATTACGAGGGCATTTATAATGAAATGAATAATACGAATAAGATTAAAGGAATATTAAAAAGAAATACCGTTAAACAAGAAATAGAATAAGTAAAAATGGAAAATTCAAAACAAATGAGAACATGGTTGGATGATTTAAACCTTGACCATCCACTAGTAATAGCAGGGCCATGTAGTGCGGAAACAGAGGAACAAGTGTTAGGTATAGCACACTCTCTAAAAGATACCGATGTAAACTATTACAGAGCTGGTATATGGAAACCTCGTACTCGCCCAGGAAATTTTGAAGGTGTTGGTGCTTTAGGTCTTAAGTGGCTACAGAAAGTTAAGGAAGAAACAGGTTTAAAGACAGCTACGGAGGTTGCAAACCGTGCGCACGTAGAGTTGGCATTAGAACATGATATCGATTTATTGTGGATTGGTGCAAGATCAACCGTTAGTCCTTTTATAATGCAAGAATTGGCAGACGCTTTACAGGGGACAGACAAGATTGTATTGGTAAAAAATCCGGTAAATCCAGATTTAGCTTTATGGTTAGGTGGTATCGAAAGATTGCATACTGCAGGTATAAAAAAATTAGGTGCAATACACAGAGGTTTTTCTACATACGAGAAAACAAAGTATAGAAATATACCAGAATGGCAAGTAGCGATTGAATTTCAGAACAAGTTCCCTGATCTTCCATTAATAAACGATCCTTCGCATATTACAGGTAAGCGTGATATGATTTTTGATGTATCTCAAACTGCTTTAGATTTGAATTTTGACGGATTGATGATTGAAACGCACCACGATCCAGATAACGCATGGAGTGATGCTGCACAACAGGTTACGCCGGAGAAATTGGTTCAAATCATGAGAGATCTTAGAATTAGAAAAGAAAGTGATCCAGAAGCGGAATACAATTCAGAATTAAGTAACCTAAGAGCTCAAATTGATATCATCGATAATCAATTAATTGAGACATTGGGTAAAAGAATGAAAGTATCTGACGGTATTGGAGCACTTAAAAAGCAAAAAAACGTAGCGGTACTTCAGTCAAATAGATGGAATCAGATTCTAGGGGCAATGATTCTAGAAGGGGAAAGTAAAGGACTTAGTGAAGAGTTTGTTCTTCGTATGTTCAAGGCTATTCACCAAGAGTCTATCAACCACCAAGAGAAGATAGTAAACGCTTAAAGTTAGCTTAACTTTATAAAAACAAAACATCCGTAATATGCGGATGTTTTTTTTATGGCTCATTTTTAATAAGTAAGAAAAAGATTACATCTAAACAATAACCATTATAATGAATCGTTAGGGGACTAAAGAACCATTTTAACCAAACCAAAAGTATGAAGAAAATAGTATTAGTTGCTATCATGTTGATTGCATCATTTGCGGTAAAAGCACAATCTTATGTAGGCTTTTTGACCGATAATTACAGTGGTGTAAACAGTGTAATCTCCAACCCGGCGAATATCGCTGATTCTCGGTTTAAAACCGATATAAATTTAGTGGGTGCAAGTGCTTTTCTTGCCAATGACTATGTAGGTGTAGGGTATTCGAATTTAGTTTCAAGTGATTTTGATTATGATACAGACGCTATTCTGACATTATCTGATAATAATAACTTTTCCGGAAATGTAGATATCCTAGGACCGTCATTTATGTTTAATATAGGCAAGAAATCTTCCATTGCCATTTTTACCAGGGCAAGAACCTTTGTTACCGGAAATGAATTTAACGGTGAAAGTATTGATGACCTTGATGATAGCATTGATGAAAGTCAAGATTTTATAGTAAACGAAGGAGATTTTTTTGCATCTGGACATGGCTGGGCAGAAGTTGGTCTTACCTATGCACAAGAGTTAATGAATAATGAAGAGCATTTTCTAAAAGGAGGCCTTTCATTTAAGTATCTTAAAGGTTTTGGTAATGCCTACGTATCTGGTAGAAACGTAACCATAGATTATGATGCCGATGGTGCTACGTTACCAGACAGTTCCACTATTGGAACCTTAGAGTCTACCGGCGATTTAATCTATGGTCGTGCAGATGACTATGATGATGATAATTATGATTATGAAGTGCCAGATGCAAGCGGATTCGGATTCGATCTTGGTTTCGTGTATGAATGGAGACCAGATTATGAAGATTATGTGGTAACGGGTGCTGACGGAGAAAAAACCGTGATGAAAGATAAAAACAAGTACAAGCTTAAATTTGGTTTGTCACTAACAGATGTTGGTTCGGTAAATTACAAAGGTAGTTTGGTAGATACCTATAATATCAATAATACCATTACACAAGACGATTATGATAATATTGAAGATTCAGATGATCTTCAGAATTTATATACGTTCACACAAGCTACAGAAGATTTAAAGGCAGGTTTGCCAACGGCATTACATTTTAATGCAGATTGGAATATTAAAAATCATTTTTATTTAAACTTCAATACAGATTTGTCTATGCGTTCTGCAGGTGAGAATAACCTTAGAACTGCAAATGTATTTTCTTTGACCCCTCGTTTTGAAAGTAAGTGGTTCAGTTTTTATTTACCTGTGAGTAGCTATCAGTATAGTGGTATGCAAATAGGTGCAGGGTTACGTGCCGGACCTTTATATATTGGATCTGGTTCATTGATTTCTACATTTACAAGAAATGAAATTCAAGGAGCGGATGTATACGCAGGATTAAAAGTGCCTGTTTATTATGGTCAGCCTAAAGATTCTGATGGAGACGGTATTCCAAATAAAGAAGATGGTTGTCCAAAAAAAGCAGGTCCAATAGAAAACAACGGTTGCCCTTGGGGAGATACGGACGGAGATTCTGTTTTGGATAATGAAGATCAATGTCCAGATGAAGCAGGACCAGTTGAAAATAACGGTTGTCCATGGATTGATAGTGATGGTGATTCCATAATGGATAATGAAGATCAATGTCCTGATGAAGCTGGTCCACTAGAAAACAGCGGATGCCCTTGGCCAGATTCTGATGGGGATTCTGTTTTAGATAAAGATGATGAGTGCCCAAATGAAATGGGAACAGTAGCTAATAAGGGTTGTCCAGAGCCTGTGGTTACCGCTGAGGTTCAAAAATCATTGAACGAGTATGCAAAAACAATCTTATTTACCACGGGTAAATCTACACTTAAAGATGAATCCACACCTGTTTTAGTAGATATCATTAGTATTTTAAATGAATATCCTAATGCTAATTTCACCATTGAAGGTCATACGGATAGTATAGGTTCAGAAACTACTAATCAGAAATTATCTGAGAAGAGGGCACAAGCCGTATTACAATTTTTAATTAATGGAGGTATTTCTGCGGCTAGGTTAACAGCCGTAGGTTATGGGGAAAGCAAACCAATTGCCACGAACATGTATAAAGATGGTAGGCAGAAGAATAGACGTGTTGAGATTAATTTAGCCCAATAAACTCAAGTAGATAATAATAGAAAGCCCGGTATAAACCGGGCTTTTTTTATGATAATTAGTTTTATCTTTTAAAGATGTATCGGGTAATGAAAATACCTTGTCCGTCTGTATTACCGGCATCTGCTTCAACTCCGCTGGTAACAAAAACAAGTTCCCATCCATTTTGTGCCATATCACTCAGTTTGGAAGAGATAAGGGCATCATTTGCTGCAATGTTCTGAAAACGAATTCCTGCAATATTATAAAAGTTAAGCAATTTGGTTTCTTCAAAATCCTTAACCCTAATATCTCCACGTTTAGATTTGTTTCGTGTATTGTCATCTTCGGTCTGCTCAGATGTAAATTCCTTAAAATCTCTATCGGCATTGGCATCTATAATTCTGGATCTACCTAATCCGCTAGGTACAATAGATTCAACGCTGGTAATGACCTTGTATTCCTGTGCTGTAATTGTGGTGATTCCCATAAGGGCAAAAAAGCTAAATAAAATGATTTTTTTCATGTTAGTGTTTCTTCTAAATAGATTAATTAATGAGCATTGAAAGTAAAATGTAAAAAGAAGAATACAAAGAAATGCTCTTTATATCATTGTAAAATAATATGAAACCCTTACGTAGATATACCAGAAAACCAGTAGTCAAAAAAAAGTCCCGATACTAAAAGCATCGGGACTACTACCTATAAAATTATGTTTTGTTTCTATTGAATAGAGAAATCAAAAACCGATTGGTTCTCTCTACCTTGAGGTACTTGGCCTTGGTAGATAAAGCAATACTCACCTGGCTCTAAAGAATCTGGCGTAACTTTAAACTTGTTACCTTCAATTTCCTCAATAGCAAAATTTAGTGCATATTTAGGATCTATACCACTGCTGCTAGTGATCCAGCTACTTTTACCTGTAATTACCTCTCTAAGATTCTTTTTCTCTTTAACGGTAAGTTTAACCAAAACAAACTCGTTAGGATTACTTGCCATTCTAAACCACCAGTTAAAGATACCGGTATCTCCACCTTGGTTGTTTTGCATGTTGTCCACTTGAGTTACACTTGGGTCAAAGATGAACGTAAATTCTGGTCTGCTTTGGCGAATTACATTGTTGGATTGTGTTTTAGGTAACTGAGCTTTCTTTTTAGAATTGATCAATCCAGATACCAATTTCTGCGCCACTTGGTTAGAATTTGAACCAGAGAATACACTTGGTTGTATTAATTTATCTTCACCGCTAGCATCGGCATAGTAAATACCAGTTTTAGATTTTGTGTTTTGTTTTGATTTATCCATGATCAAGGATAATATTTCAGAAGAAACCCCTGCATTTTTCATAGCGCCTAGAGCGGAAATAGAAGCATCGAATTTAACATCCGAAGTGTTTATTTTATCTATGATCATATAATCGTCGAAACCTAGTTCAACCATTTGTACTACAGATTCGTTGGTAATAGTTTCTTGGGCCGCGCCAAAAGTGAATGCTGATAAAGCTAACATCAGCAATGATTTTTTAATGAATTTCATTTTCTTGATTTTGGTTGTTATTTAATGTTATAGTTCTAAATTCAAATTTATGTTAATTTTTATATTTAAAGCAGTTACTTTGTATAAATGGAAGGATTTTTGGGTAAATGGTAGGAATTGTTTATAAATCTACGGGTAGTTGGTACACTGTTAAGGCAGAAAATGGTGATTTCTATGAATGTAGAATAAAAGGGAAGTTTAGAATTAAAGGAATAAAAAGTACGAATCCTGTTGCTGTTGGTGATAGCGTTCGCTTTGATGTTGAGACCATTGGCGATGATACAAACGGTATTATACATGAAATAGAAGATCGTAAAAACTACATTATACGTAAGTCGGTCAACCTCTCTAAACAGACCCATATCATAGCTGCCAATTTAGATCAAGTCTTTCTATTGGTAACATTGAACAATCCGCCTACATACCCTGTTTTTATAGATCGATTTTTAATTACAGCCGAAGCATATGAGATTCCTGTAGTATTACTTTTCAATAAAGTAGATACATATGAGCCAGAAGAATTGGATGAAATTAAGTTTTTGGCGGCCTTATATCGTAATATAGGTTATACCTGTATTGGTATTTCTGCGGCTACAGGTAAGAATGTAGATAAGGTCAAAGAAATGATGAAAGGTAAAACCTCTATGTTCTCTGGTCATTCCGGTGTTGGTAAATCAACGTTGGTAAATGCGATAGAGCCTGATTTGGATATTAAGACCAAACAAATTTCTCAACAACACGCACAAGGTCAGCATACCACCACATTTGCGGAAATGTTCGATCTTAGTTTTAATGCTAGAATTATAGATACGCCCGGTATTAAAGGTTTTGGTATTGTAGATATGGAAAAGGAGGAGATAGGAAACTATTTTCCAGAGTTTTTTGAACTGAAACAAGACTGTAAGTTTAATAACTGCATTCATGTAGACGAGCCAAAATGTGCCGTTAAAGACGCTTTAGATGCTGGAGATATAGCATGGAGCAGGTATAATAGTTACTTACAGATGATAAAAGGTGAAGATGAAAATTATAGGGTTGATATACACGACGATAAAAAATGAGAGTAGTACTGCAAAGAGTTTCAAAAGCAAGTGTAACGGTTGAAGGTGCTAAAATAAGTACAATTGAAGGTGGAGTACTAATTCTTTTAGGTATCGAAAATGAGGATACACAAGTTGATATCGATTGGCTTACGAATAAAATTGTCAACCTTAGAATATTTAATGATGATGACGGAGTGATGAATACTTCGCTTTTAGATACGAATGGTGATGCTATTGTAGTTAGTCAATTTACGTTGCATGCCAGTACAAAAAAAGGGAATCGCCCGTCTTATATAAAAGCCGCAAGACCAGAAGTAGCTACACCATTGTACGAAGCTTTTATTAGCACTATGGAATCTAAAATGGGCAAAAAAGTAGGCACGGGAATATTTGGTGCAGATATGAAGGTAGAATTATTGAATGATGGACCAGTAACTATAATAATTGATACAAAAAATAAAGATTAATGAACATCAAAAACGCACAACTAGAAGTTGATAATTGGATTAAGGAACACGGCGTTCGTTACTTTAACGAGCTTACCAATATGGCGCAGCTTACAGAAGAAGTAGGGGAGGTTGCTAGAATTATAGCAAGACGTTACGGTGAGCAAAGTGAAAAAGAGTCTGATAAGAACAAAGATCTGGGCGAAGAATTAGCAGATGTAATGTTTGTAGTGCTGTGTTTGGCAAATCAAACAGGTATCGATTTGCAACAAGCTTTTGATAAAAAGTTAGATTTAAAAACAAAGCGTGATCATGACCGTCATCACAACAATAAAAAGTTGAAATAGACGTATATTTGTCGCTCTATTTTAAAATCACACGCATTGAAACTTCACCTAACTGGTCCATCGAATACAGAGCTTAATGATACCATAACTATTACGGGTTCTAAAAGTGAATCTAACCGTAGTTTATTATTATCCGCATTATTTCCCGATATAAATATTGAGAACATTTCAAACTCCGATGATGCCCAGGTAATGGCAAAGGGATTGAAAATTTCAGAAGGTACGGTAGATATTCATCATGCTGGTACGGCCATGCGTTTTTTAACCGGATATTTCTCTTCTCAAGAAGGTAAAGAAGTGGTGTTGACGGGATCCAAAAGAATGACCGAAAGACCTATAAAAATACTTGTAGAAGCATTAAGAACCTTAGGGGCAGAAATCTCTTATTTTCAAGATGAAGGTTATCCACCTATAAAAATAAAAGGGCAACGTTTAGTAAAAGACAAAGTAAGTTTACCTGCAAATGTGAGCAGTCAGTACATTTCTTCTTTATTGTTAATTGCACCAAGTTTAGAAAACGGATTGGAATTAGAACTGGTCGGTAAAATTACATCGGTACCTTATATAAAAATGACCTTGGCATTGCTTGAAGAAATAGGTGTAGAAACCTCTTTTGAAGGTAATAAGATTAAAGTATCGCCAAAAGCAAAAGTAGAGCCAACAACATTGGTGGTTGAATCTGACTGGAGTTCAGCATCTTATTTTTATGGAATTTGTGCACTTGCCGCTCCGGGTACTGAAATCACGTTATCTGCATACAAGCAGAAGAGTCTTCAGGGAGATAGCGTACTTGCCAGTATTTATACTTCATTTGGTGTGGAGACTACTTTTGGCAATAATACGGTTACCTTAAAGAAGACCGATAAAAAGATAGAAGCTAAGAATGAGTTTAATCTGGCAAATGCTCCAGATATAGCCCAAACAATTGCGGTTACCTGCTTTGGTTTGGGGGTAGGTTGTTATTTAACCGGACTGCACACGTTAAAGATCAAAGAAACGGATCGTTTAGAGGCTTTGCATACAGAACTGTCTAAATTAGGAGCAAACATATCCGTAACAGATAAAACGTTGACTATAATACCATCTGTAGGCATTCTGGAAGATATAGCTATAGATACCTATAACGATCATAGAATGGCTATGGCTTTTGCTCCATTGGCTATGAAAACTACTCTTTTTGTGAATGATGCAGAAGTAGTTTCAAAGTCTTATCCAGATTTTTGGAACGACTTAAAACAGCTTCATTTCGGGATAAAAGAATTATAATTAGTGTTTTACTTGACAAGGCCTATCTGCAGATTGTATATTTGCAGCCGCAATTTGCTACATTAAATATAACAGCTACATGAAATTATCAAATTTTAATTTTGAGCTTCCAGACGAATTATTGGCGGAGCATCCATCTGAAAATAGAGATGAGTCTAAATTAATGGTAATCCACAGAGATACCGGAAAAATTGAGCACAAGATGTTCAAAGACATGATCGACTATTTTGATGAAGGTGATGTTATGGTTTTGAACAACACTAAGGTTTTTCCTGCACGTTTATACGGTAACAAGGAAAAAACAGGTGCTCGTATAGAAGTTTTTCTTTTACGTGAGTTGAACGAAGAGCAACGTCTTTGGGATGTTCTTGTAGATCCAGCACGTAAAATACGTATTGGTAACAAGCTATATTTTGGTGATGATGAAACGTTGGTAGCTGAGGTTATTGATAATACTACATCTAGAGGTAGAACATTACGTTTCTTATATGATGGCGCTTACTTAGATTTCAGAAGAAAACTAAGAGAGCTGGGTGAAACACCTTTGCCAAAATATATTAAGAGAGATGTTGAGCCAGAAGATGAGGGTCGTTACCAAACTATCTATGCAAAACATGAAGGTGCAGTTGCTGCCCCTACTGCTGGTCTTCATTTTTCTAAGCACTTATTAAAGCGTTTAGAAATTAAAGGTGTTGATTTTGCTGAGCTTACATTGCATGTTGGTTTAGGTACTTTTAACCCAGTTGAGGTTGAAGATCTTTCTAAGCATAAAATGGACAGTGAAGAAATGTTCATTGATGAAAAAGCTGCTGAAATCGTTAATAATGCAAAGTTACAGAAGCGTCGTATTTGTGCTGTAGGTACAACTGCAATGCGTGGTTTGGAAAGTGCGGTTTCTTCTAAGCAAACATTGAACACATATGAAGGTTGGACGAATAAGTTCATTTTCCCTCCGTATGATTTTAGTATTGCAAATGCCATGATTACCAATTTCCACTTGCCAAAATCTACATTATTGATGATGGTATCTGCATTTATGGGTCATGATTTAATGAACAAAGCATATAAAGAAGCAATATTGGAAAGCTATAAGTTCTATTCTTATGGTGATGCCATGTTGATTATCTAAGTATATAGCATACCTTATTTTATAAGGACAAAGTTAAAATCCCGCTTTATCTACATATTGAGAAAGCGGGTTTTTTATCACTAGTAATACCTACCTTTAAGCAGATGGAAGAAATAAAGAAAAAAGATATCCGGGCACTAACGCGAGAGCAGCTTAGGGAGTTCTTTGTTTCTAATGGTGACAAAGCTTTTCGTGGTAATCAGGTTTATGAATGGTTATGGCAGAAAGCAGCGTACTCTTTTGATGTGATGACAAATCTATCAAAAAAAACTAGGGAAATGCTAGAAGCTAATTTTGTTATCAACCATATTAAGGTAGATCAAATGCAGCGTAGTAGTGACGGTACCATAAAAAATGCCGTTCGTTTACATGATGATTTAATTGTGGAGTCCGTACTCATTCCCACAAAATCAAGAACCACTGCCTGTGTATCTAGTCAGGTAGGTTGTAGTTTAGACTGTAGGTTCTGTGCAACGTCTCGTTTAAAACGAATGCGTAATTTAAATCCCGATGAAATTTACGATCAAGTAGTTGCTATTGACAATGAAAGTAGATTGTATTTTGAAAGACCGTTGAGCAATATCGTTTTTATGGGGATGGGAGAGCCTTTAATGAACTATAACAATGTGTTGAAGGCAATTGATAAGATAACTTCCCCTGACGGATTGGGAATGTCTCCAAAGCGAATTACGGTTTCCACTTCTGGTGTGCCAAAGTTGATTCGTAAAATGGCAGACGATGAAGTAAAATTCAAACTGGCGGTTTCTTTACATTCCGCTGTAGATGAAATACGTACTTCTATAATGCCATTCAATGCCAAGTTTACCTTGAGTGATTTAAGAGAGTCGTTACAGTATTGGTATGAAAAAACAAGAAGTCGGATTACGTATGAATATGTAGTTTGGGACGGAATTAACGATACACAAAAAGATGTAGATGCTTTGGTGGAATTCTGTCGATTTGCACCATCAAAAGTAAATTTGATAGAATATAATCCCATTGATGACGGAGAGTTCAAACAAGCCTCTAACGCAGCCATAGACCGCTACGTAAATTCATTGGAGAAGAATAATATTGTAGTAACCGTTCGTCGTTCTAGAGGAAAGGATATAGATGCCGCATGTGGGCAGTTGGCGAATAAAAGTTAGAAGTACAAAGTATTAAGTAGGAAGTTAGAAAAGAGAAAATAGAGTTTAGAGAATAGACTTGTTACGAAGTGTTATATTCAGCAAAGCTAAACTTAGAAAATACAAAGTATTAAGTAATATGAATTACTGGAGTAATTGCTAACGTAACATCTTAGTACTTTATACTTATTACTTAATGCTAAAAAACGCGAAGCGTTTAAACCAACCACCAACCACCAACCACCAACCACCAACCACCAACCACCAACCACCAACCACCAACCACCAACCACCAACCACCAACCAACAACCAACAACCAACAACACTTTTGCACTTGAACTTGAGTTTTGAACTGGTATTTGTATTTTGAAATTATTTTTTTCCTAACTCCTAACTCCTAACTCCTAACTCCTAACTCCTAACTCCTAACTCCTAACTCCTAACTCCTAACTCTAATAAAACCATTATCTCCTTTCCTAGTACTGTTAACTGCTAGCTTTTGACTAATTTTAGCGTTCTAATACAGAGCAACTGAAAATAGTAGCACAAATAAAGGAACCTGTTTATCAGGAAATGGAGTTGTTTGAATCGAAGTTTAGAGATTCAATGACCTCTCAGGTTGCACTACTCAATAGAATCACCCATTATATTGTAAACCGTAAGGGAAAGCAAATGCGCCCTATGTTCGTATTTCTAACGGCAAAAATGCTGAATAATGGAGAGGTGAACGAGCGTACCTATCGCGGAGCATCGGTTATAGAGTTGATACATACCGCAACATTGGTACATGATGATGTGGTTGATGAAAGTAATAAGCGTAGAGGATTCTTCTCCATAAATGCGCTGTGGAAAAATAAGATAGCTGTTTTAGTAGGCGATTACTTGTTGTCTAAAGGTCTTTTACTTTCTATAGATAATGAAGATTTCGATTTACTTAAAATAATCTCTGTTGCCGTTCGTGAAATGAGCGAAGGCGAGTTGTTACAAATAGAGAAAGCTAGACGTTTAGATATCACCGAAGATGTCTATTATGATATTATCAGACAAAAAACGGCAACATTGATAGCAGCATGCTGTTCTCTCGGTGCTTGTTCAGTAAAGCCCGAAAGCGAAGATGTAAAAACTTTCAGGAAATTCGGAGAACTCTGCGGAATGGCATTTCAAATCAAAGATGACCTTTTTGATTATGGTGGTGCTAAAATTGGTAAGCCCACAGGTATCGATATAAAGGAGCAAAAAATGACCTTGCCGCTAATTTATGCACTAAACCACTGTACCAAAAAAGAGAAAAGTTGGGTCATCAATTCCATCAAGAATCACAACAAGGATAAGAAACGGGTAAAAGAAGTTATTGCTTTTGTAAAAGAAAAAGGTGGACTGGATTATGCCGTGGCAAAAATGCTTCAATATAGAGATGAGGCACTAAAATTATTGAGTACTTATCCAGATTCTGACTATAAAAGTGCTTTGCAATTAATGGTAAATTACGTGGTAGATCGTAAAAAATAATTTTTATTTGTTTTCTAAAAATCTGTATTTCAGGTATTTGAAAATTATTTTTAAAATTTATTTATCTTCAGGCAACTATAAGGGTTTCTTCTGCGTCTATGCTAATAGAAGACCAAACCAATATTTTGAAAATTATACCTTTTTATAAAAACGAGAAGCAGCTCATTAAAAAAGCAACATCGGGTAACCGCGATGCACAAGAGCGCTTGTATAAAAAGCATGCTCCAAAAATGTTGAGTGTCTGCCGTCAGTATATTAAAGATATTCATTTTGCAGAAGATGTAATGGTGCAAGGTTTTCTTAAAATGTTCAACAAGCTAGATACGTTCAAGTTCGAAGGTAGTTTTGAAGGATGGTTGCGGCGGATAATGATCAGGGAAAGTATCTCTTATTTAAGAAAGCAACAGTTTGTAGTGTATGATGATGAGGTGTACGAAAAGAATCAATCTGAAGAAATATCGCAAAGTACAGATTTAGATACAGAGCATATTCAACAATTGATAGATGCTTTACCACAAGGCTATAAAATGGTATTTGTGCTGTATACCGTAGAAGGATATAAACATAAAGAAATCGCAGAAATGCTTTCCATAACCGAAAGCACTTCAAAAACTCAGTTATTAAAAGCCAGAAAATTGCTTCAAGAGCAATTAAGACAGCAAAATATTATAGGGTATGGAAACCGATAAATTTGAAAAACATATAAAAACCAAGTTTCAAGAACGGGAGATTCATCCGTCTGAAAATGGGTGGTCTAAAATAGCATCAGAATTAAAAGATGATGATACAAAGAAGAAACCTGTGTATTTATGGATGGGTGTTGCCGCTAGCGTTATAGTGTTGTTGGGTGTTGCATTATTTTATTTTAATGGTACTAATGAGTTAAACGAATCTCCAATAGAATTGGTAGAGATAGAAAACGAAGATAAGGTCGAAGAGGTAATCACTAAAGACCCAGCTCATCTTAAAGAAGAACAAATAGTTGTTCTGCAAACAGAAACTAAGACAGAGAGTATACCTGTAGAAAAGGTAGAAGTTGAAGTGCCTAATACAAAAGAGAATATCAATTTAAATGATGCTATAGAAGTAGCTGCAGTAGAACATGTATCTACGGATATTTCCAATACTAAATTAGAAGTATCAGATGAGATCATTAATTCCAAAGTTGCGGATATAGTAGCTCAAGTAGATGTTTTGGAGCAAAGTAGCGTGGTTACAGATGCAGAAGTAGATTCATTATTGAAACGGGCACAAGATGAAATTTTAAGAGAGCGAATATTTAATACAGATAATACTGTCGATGCTATGGCTTTGTTGACAGAGGTTGAAGAAGAACTTGATCAATCTTTCCGAGACCAAATTTTTGATTCCCTAAAAGCCGGTTTTATAAAAGTGCGAACTGCAGTGGCAGACCGCAATAATTAATCAATCACAAATCGTTTTATCCTACATCTCTATAAAATGCTATAGGGACAGGGAGCGGAGTTTTATTCATCAAAAAAATCAAAATCGAAATGAGAACAATTACAATGTATTTAATGGTGTTGCTGACACTCTTTATGGTGCAAAATTCAGTAGCGCAAGAAGATTATCAAAAGACGATCGATATTTTAAATGAGCAGAAGCTTAGTATTACTAGGCAAGAGAAAGAAGCATTAAAATTTGAAATAGCGAAAATAGTAAAACAGTTAGAGGGTGGAGAAATTACACAAGAAGAGGCGGATGCTTTGAAAATGAAAGCAGCTGAAAAGCATGCGTTAAATATTGAAGATAGAATAGCTATTATCAACAATAAAATTTCATTGCTAAAAAGGAACAACGGCGAAGTGAAAGAATTGGATACCTTGAATTATAAATTTGCATTTCAAATCGGATTTGGTGATGATGATAAGGATGGAGGTAAACTACTGGGTTTTAGACTTAATGAAAACCAGAATAGAAAAGAACCTATTTATGATAGAAGAACATATTCAGATTTGGTAATTGCAGTGGGTCTAAATAATGCAATAGTTGAAGGTCAGTCTCTTAATGATTCACCTTATAAAATAGGCGGTAGTAGATTTTTTGAAATGGGATGGCAGTGGCGTACCAGAGTATTTAAAAACACAAATTTCTTAAGATTCAATTACGGATTCTCATTTCAGTTTAACGGTTTAAAACCGAAGGATAATCAGTATTTAGTTTCTTTAGATAATGGACAGTCCGAACTTCAAGAGTTCGATTATGAGTTAGACAAGTCGAAATTCAGAATGGATAACCTGGTTTTTCCTATGCATTTCGAGTTTGGACCATCAAAACAGAGTACAAGCGAAAAAAAGATGAGATACTCTTTAAAGAACCAATTCAGAGTCGGAGTTGGGGGTTATGGAGGATTTAATTTAGGCACACGTCAAAAATTAAAATACAACCTTGACGGTGATAATGTAAAGGATAAGTTGAAGCGTAGCTATAATACCAATGATTTAATTTATGGTTTAAGTGCCTACGCCGGTGTTGAAGGTTTTCTATTATATGTGAAGTATGATTTAAATCCTATTTTTAAAGATGCAGCTGTAGAACAACGAAATGTTTCCTTAGGTCTTCGTTTCGACCTTTAAATAAGAAATTCATCAATCAAATTAGCTGTGGTGCCGTGTTTAATTACCGGTTACTGCAGCTAATCAGTTGTTTTAGAAAGTTCTAAATTCATCTCTTCGGTAAACTCATTCTCATAATAACCACGTTTACAGTGACTACATTCTATGGTAGAAGTACTAGAAATTTTAAAAAGCTTGATCCAAAAAATATGAAAGTAGTTCTTTTGGGTAATAGCACTTAAAGTTCCGCGTTGCTGGCAATACGGACATGTACTGTTAAAAAGTTTTTTAGTTTCTGGCTTTCCTAATCTAGTGCCAAAGAATAGAATCATTATTACTATTTTTGATAGTTCTAATTTACACAAATTTATTTCCCTTCTTCAGAGGGTTTAGGCAGGAATATGATTTCAAAAATTTCCATAGATAAGGTTTATGAAACCGCTCGTTTAGAAGAGGTAATTGGTGATTTTGTACAGTTGAAGAAGTCAGGCTCTAATTTTAAAGGACTTAGTCCGTTTACAGATGAACGTTCCCCAAGTTTTATGGTATCTCCCGTAAAACAGATTTGGAAAGATTTCAGTAGTGGAAAAGGGGGTAATGTGGTTGCTTTTTTAATGGAGCACGAGCATTTTACCTATCCTGAGGCTATAAAGTATTTAGCAAAGAAATACAATATTGAAGTAGAGGAGACAGAACAGTCTAACGAACAAAAAGAGCAGGCCAGTGAGCGCGAAAGCATGTATCTGGTGTCTGAATTCGCCCAAACACATTTTAAGGAAATGTTGTGGGAATCTGAGTTGGGTAAGGCAATTGGTTTAAGCTATTTCAAAGAGCGTGGTTTTACAGATGAAACTATTAAGAAATTTGAATTAGGATATTGTCTTGATCAATGGGACGGTTTTACAACTGCAGCATTAGATAAGGGGTATAAACTGGAATACCTCTCAAAAACGGGACTCACTATTGTAAAAGAAGATCCGAACAACCCAAACGGTTCAAGAAAGTTTGACCGATTTAAAGGTCGGGTTATGTTTCCTATTCACTCCTTAAGTGGTCGTGTACTGGGTTTTGGCGGTCGTATTTTGACGAACGATAAAAAGGCAGCCAAATATCTGAATTCTCCCGAAAGTGAGATTTACCATAAGAGTAAGGTGTTGTATGGTATTTACCATGCAAAGCAGTCTATTGCAAAAGAAGATAATTGTTATTTGGTAGAGGGCTATACAGATGTTATTCAATTTGCGCAACGTGGTATTGATAACGTGGTGTCTTCTAGCGGAACGGCATTAACGCCAGAGCAAATTAGGTTGATCAACAGATTGACCAAAAATATAACTGTGTTGTTTGATGGGGATGCGGCAGGTCTGCGTGCGTCGCTTCGTGGTATTGATTTAATTTTGGAGCAAGGTATGAATGTACGTGTATGTACATTTCCAGAAGGTGAGGATCCAGACAGTTTTGCCAAGAATAATGAGCTAGATGATGTCATGAGCTATCTTAATGACAATTCTAAAGATTTCATACAGTTTAAGGCGTCACTACTTGTGAAAGAGGCAGATAACGACCCAATTAAAAGGGCGGATACGGTAAGGGATATCGTAAATAGTATTTCTAAAATTCCCGATCGTATACAGAAAGAGATTTATATACAAGAGTGTGCCCAGATCATGAATATATCTGAGGCAGTATTGTTCAATACACTAGCGCAGATAGGCAAGAAGGAAGATAAAAATGTACAGGCGCAACAGAAAGAGGAACAAAAGGCTTTTGATGTTGTTCGAAATACCAATGAGGAAAAACAAGAAAAAGTAGATGTACAGTATTTGTTAGAGCGAAAAATTATTGAATCGCTTATGCTGTACGGTAATCATAAAGAGGAGTTTGAGGATTTGGTATTGAAAGAAAACGATGCCGGAGATTTAGTGTTGGAGCCAGAAATATCAGAAATTAAGGTGTACGAGAAAATCTACTTGGATCTGCAAGAAGATGAAATAGAGCTAGCAAACGAAGATTTTCGTAAAATGTATGCTAAGTTAATAGAAGCCTTAAATGAAAAAGAGGAATTTTCAATAACAATGTTCGTCAATAGTCTAGAGCAAGAAATGGCCAATCAGATATCTTCAATTTTAATGGAAGAAGAACGTTATGTGTTACATGATTGGGAGCGTAAAGAGATATTTCCTAAGAGTAAAGAAATAGGGGTGGCACAGTTGGTAAGTGAAACCATACTTACGCTACGTTGTTTTTTGATTAAAAAGAGAATGAGTACGTTGCAAAATACTACTGAAGATGCTACAAGAGATAATAGAGAAGTGCTAGAAGAAATTATGAACTACATTCAGTTAAATAAGTTGCTTAACAAGAAACTAAATAGAGTATTATCTTAATATTGGTAATAAATCTAAAATAAAAAAGACCTGCTTTTAACAGGTCTTTTTTTATTTTCTACAGTTGTAAGAATTTAGTACAATTCTAAGGCTTTTGCCTGTTGTAATAAATCTACCATGTTGTCTACATTTAATTTTTTCATTAAACGAGCTTTATAGGTACTAACTGTTTTTTCGTTTAGGTTTAAGCCTAAAGCAACTTCTTTGTTACGTTTACCACTAGCTAAAAGTTTTAATACTTCTATTTCTCTAGTAGATAGTTTTCTAAAGAACCTTCTTGGTTTTTTAGTTCCTTCATCAAAAGCAAGACGTTGTGCAAGTTCGTTTGTAATGAACATGCTACCTTCACTTACTTTAGTTACTGCTGCAGTAATGTATTCTACACCAGAAGATTTAGATAAATATCCAAAAGCACCTGCTCTTATAGCGCTTAAGGCGTAAACATCTTCAGATTGACCGCTGTACATAAGGACTTTTACGTCCGCGTAATCTTTTTTGATTTTGCGTAATGCCGCTATTCCATTAATATCTGGAATATCCATTTCTAGCATGACCACATCGGGGGTTGTGTCTTTGAGTTTTTCAAAAAGTTCTTCGGTAGTAGCTACCTCATCGATCAGTTCAAATCCCTCAGCGGATTCTAGAACCTTCCTAACTCCCATTCTAATGATAGGGTGGTTATCCGCTATTAAAACTTTGATCATTAATTATTTTTTTTATAGATTTCAGGACCTATTTTTGTCTGAAAAGACAACATGCAATGTAAGGCTTAAAATTCTAAATTAGAAGTCAAAGTTGCATTATTTTACTATTAACGTAAAATTTTAAGCTTTATTTTCGATTTAATACCCTGATTCTTAGTTGAGTTGTTATTTTAACTCTTTTGGTATCTCACAAACAGGTATTGGTAACATCTTATGTTGATTCATGGTATTCAGTCGCATAAAGATAGTATAAACTTCCTTTTTTCTTCCTTCAAAATCATCAATTGTTTTACCCTCGTCTTTCATGTTCATTGCCCATTCTAGCTCGGGGTAAGAGGCACCTATCTGATCTTCATCTGTTCTGTCATCGCCCCACAATCCGTCAGTTGGTGCAGCACCAATAATTTCTTCGTTTACACCTAATACCTTGGCAATTGCATACACTTCGGTCTTCATTAAATCAGCGATCGGGCTTAAATCTACACCGCCGTCACCGTATTTGGTGTAAAATCCTACTCCAAAGTCCTCCACTTTATTTCCCGTTCCCGCTACCAGATATCTTTCTAGGGCTGCGAAATAGTATAAACTGGTCATGCGTAAACGAGCTCTTGTATTGGCCAAAGACATAAATCTGTCCTCTTCATTGTCAACACTAGGTAGTGCATCCACTAAACTATCGAATACAGGTGTAAGGTTTACCGGTTGTCTTTTCACATTCGGAAAATTAGCGGTCAGCCAATCAATATGTCTAGAGGCACGGTCACTTTGGTTCTCTGCTTGGTGAATTGGCATCTCAAGGCAAAGTAGCTCTAAACCGGTCTTTGCACAGAGGGTAGAGGTAACCGCAGAATCAATTCCGCCAGATATACCAATGACAAAACCTTTCTGTTTTGCATTTGTAGCATAATCTTTTAACCATTTAACAATGTGCTCAATTACCTTTTCCGTTTGCATACCGCTCTAATTATTTAGTAAAATCAATTAACTTTGCCCTAAAAATAAGTTGAACACTGTAAATAATAAAATGTATTGTAAAATACTTGCCAAGGTCAAACCTATTTTTATGCTATTATCAGTTTTTTTCATTCTTTCTAGCTGTAATGATAGTGATAAGGTAGCAGAAGAGATTGCCGCTATACCTATGGATCTTAAAATTTCTCGATTTGATCGTGAGTTTGCCGCTTCTGGTGAAAAAGGTTTGCCTAGTTTACGTAAAATGTATCCGTATTTGTTTCCGGCACCAGATAGTGTTTGGATCGCAAAAATGGAAGATTCCCTTCAAATAGAATTATTTCAAGAAGTGGGCAACGCATTCCGCAGTTTTGAAGATGAAGAAGAAGGTTTGGTTCAGTTGTTTAAACATGTTAAATACTATTTTCCGCAGTATAAAGTTCCTAAGGTAATAACAGTGACCAATGATGTTGATTATAATAACAGAATTATTTTAACGGATAGTTTGTTGTTCATTAGCCTTGATAATTACTTGGGGTCTGAGCATAAGTATTATGGTGGTTTTCAGCGTTACATAGCACAATCCTTAGATCGCAATTATCTAGTTAGTGATGTTGCAAGCGCATTTGCCAAGCAGGTTGTACCAAGACCTAGAGACCGCACATACCTTGCCCGTATGATTTATTTTGGAAAAGAACTATACCTTAAGGATAAACTAATGTCCATGGCTAGCGATGGAAAAAAAATAGGGTATTCTCAAGAAGAAATAGACTGGGCTATAGCAAATGAAGAGCCTATGTGGAGAAATTTTATAGAGAACGAATATCTATATAGCACCGACAACAAATTAAATCAACGATTTTTAGAACCAGCACCCTTTTCTAAATTTGGATTAGAGTTGGACAATGAGTCACCAGGAAGGTTAGGTCGTTATATAGGCTGGCAAATAGTACGTGCCTTTATGGAAAACAATGACGTAAGCATGATGCAGTTAATGCCAATGCCTGCAGATGAAATATTTAAGAAATCAAATTACAAACCGAGAAATTAGATGGCAGATTTACATACTTCAGAAATTACACTGCGCGTAGGATTAGATGAAAATAGAATTCCGGAAACATTAAACTGGTCTGCACAAGACGGTGGTATAGAGAATGAAGCCGCAAAGGCAATGTTATTGTCCGTTTGGGATAGCAAGAACCAAGAGTCGTTAAAGATTGACTTGTGGACTAAAGATATGCCGGTAGATGAGATGAAAACATTCTTTCACCAAACCTTGGTTTCTTTGTCAGATACTTTTTTAAAGGCAACACAAGACGAAAAAATGACAGCTACCATGAAAGATTTCTGTGATTACTTCGCAGAAAACCTAAATCTTAAAGATCAAGGCTAAGCAGTTTTCAACTTCTTTTTTCCTTTTGTTTTTTTAATCCAGTAAATAATATAGGCAGTTCCTAATACGGATGGGGTAAGCCATGCCCAAAGATTATCTTGGTGCATACCTGCAACTATAAATGCAGTAACAGAGGCTATTAGAGCACCTAACATTCTGCTTAGGTGATTTATGAGCCAAAGTTTTCTGTTTTCTAACGTGGTCTTAAATAGTTTGTAATCGCCAAAGGTTAAAAAGAGACCGGTTAGACCAAATACTAGATATAGGATACTGTGAGAATAACCTTGTATAAGTCCGGTAGTACCAAAGCCGATCATTAATAGTGCGCAAACAGCCATAATTGCTGAAACTAAAATATCGGTCAAGTTCGCTTTTGTTTTTTTGGTCGATTTAAAGGTAAGCGCTCTATTACCTGCCAGTATCATGTAAATAGTAAAAATACCGATCAGGAATAAAAAAGTATTGATGTGATTGGGCATTCTAGCCACCACTAAAGAAATAGCAGAGCTTATAATCATAGACCAAGAAAACCATTTGCCCAACCGTTTATGGTTTAGCAGTCCTTTTTTTACAACAATACTTGCTATGCCGGTAATAAGTCCCACACCACCAAAAAAGGCGTGTATGTAAATGAATATTGTAATGATGCTCTCCATGGTCGGTTGGTTTTATGTTACTCAAAGATGGGGGAATTTTTGCTTAGAAAATAAGTTAAGTTACTCAATTGTAAGTTTTAGGTGCTGAGTTGTGTTGGGAGGTAATGAGTAAAAAGTATTAGGTACAAAGTATTAAGTAAAAAGTAAACGTCATTGCTAGGAATTTTTCGCGACGTGGTAACCTGTGGTCTTTATATTAACATTGTCAGTTCGATTGGTTTTATGATGTAGCATAGCGGAAGCATAAAAGTGTATCGAGAACAGGTTAGGAACACGATAGGTTCTTGATACCTACACATCGGCAGGCAGGCAAATTTTCTCATACTTCGAAAATTCACTCGAACTGACAATACGTTTTGCTATGGTAAAGAGTCTTAAGCAAAAAGTAAACGTCATTGCTAGGAATTTTTCGCGACGTGGCAATCTGTGGTCTTTATATTAACAATGTCAGTTCGAGTGGTTTTATGATGTAGCATAGCGGAAGCATAAAATTGTATCGAGAACAGGTTAGGAACACGATAGGTTCTCGATACAAATTTTCTCATGCTTCGAAAATTCACTCGAACTGACATTTCGTTTTTAAAAAGACTAATTAAAGAAAATCAAAATTTGGAGTTTCTGAGAACGGCTTAATACTTAATACAAAAAACGCGAAGCGTTTAAACAACCATCAACGAACAACCATCAACGAACAACCATCAACGAACAACCATCAACGAACAACCATCAACGAACAACCATCAACGAACAACCATCAACGAACAACCATCAACGAACAACCATCAACGAACAACCATCAACGAACAACTACTTCCTATTCTTCTTCGGCTTACAGGTCATGCAAAAATCGGAAAGGGCATTGATTTCATCAATCACCTTGTTATGTTCTTTTTGAAGTAATTCGGCATCTTTCCCAAAATCGGTGGCTTTGAAGACTTGAGCACTTACAGTGTTCATTTCCTCTTGTAGCTCATTGAAAATAGGTTGAAATAAACTAGCGTCGCTAAAAGCACCTTTTTCCTCGTAAATTTTCTTGCGAATTTTTCTAGAATACAGCTCTACCAAATCAAAATCGTACCGTCCGAATTGTAGTAGCTGATTTGCGGTCAACGAATCTGGGGCAACCAAAACAGCCAGGTTTTTTTGAAAAATAGCTTTTACTTTGTCGTTGAAGTTTTTGGTAAACATGAAAGAGACCGAATTCATGTTAAAACTAAAATCAATTTTAGCACCTGAATAGATAGAATAGGAGGTAAGCGTAGAGTCAATTTCCGATTCTGGAGATTGGTAGTCACTCAATTGTAATTCGTAATCTGGCGTCCATGCCATTGGTTCTTGAGCAAATACCAATGAAGATGAAAATGCTATGAATAAAGTAAATATGAATTTTTTCAAGGGAATTGTATTTTCCATCGAATGTACTATAAAAAATAATCTGTAAAGTAGATTGGTGAAATTTTGAATATTAAAGTTTGTTAAAACCTACAACTGAAACTCCGTCTGGTTAGTTCCGGTATCAAAAATATTGGGGTAGTGCTCGCGTGCATTCCGTTCCATAAATTCCATAGGTACATCTTCAAAGTGACCGTAGTCTTCCAGGTACTCCATAAATTGCGTTCCGTCTGCACTGAACTCCTGTAAAACAGCATCATTTTCACCATCAAAATCTAAAGGAGCAACATGAAGCATTTCACATAACGATGCATTGAATGTAGGGGATAGCTTCAGCCATTTATCGTTAATATATGCATCTACCATACCGTGGGGCGTAAGTTCGTTTGAGCCAAATTTCTCTATTAATCGTTCTACGCCAATATGGTTTTTAACTTTCGCCAAATGAATTCTAGCGGGTATACCAAGGGCACGAAGTCCTGCGATTAAAATGATAGACTTATCGATACAGTGACCCTTTGGGCGTTTTACAATTTCACTGGCTCGGTATTTTTCTTTGTTGAAGCTTAAGCTATATGGGTCATATCGCCATGTATCGCGTACTTTGTTGTAAAGTGCGATAGTAATTTCTTTCTCGGAAAGTGAAGTGTTTTTAAAATCTGATACTAAATCTTGTATCTCGTCACTTTCATAATCAAAAAAATAGGTAGGGGATAGGTAGTCCATAGAAGTTTCAATTTGAAAATTATTTCATGTTCAATTTACGAAATAGATTTGGCATACATGCTTCGTCAATGGTAGAGGGTTTAAATTAAGTAGCTATTGTAAAGTGGAATAGAGAAAATAGATGATAGAGAATAGACTTGTTTTATCAGAAGCTTAAAATCAGTATTAAGTACAAAGTATTAAGTAATAATTGTAAAGTTTAAAGAGAGAAAATAGAGTGTAGATGTTAGACTTATTTTTAATTTGTATTTAGCTAAGCTAAATTGTTTACACAGCCAATAGCCAATAGCCAATAGCCAATAGCCAATAGCCAATAGCCAATAGCCAATAGCCAATAGCCAATAGCCACTGAAAACTGAAACTGCCAACTGTTACTGAATACTGAATACTGCCTACTAAAACCTAAAACCTAGTTTTTAAATTCTTCCGGTCTACTTTGCCAAATGTGAATATACTGCCCTGTAGACATTCTACGGGCCATGTCTTTAGCTCTCGTAGCCAATTCGCCCTCGTACAGTTCGTCAATGGTTTCAAACCAAAGTTGTAGCCATTGTGCAAAGTGGTCTTGTGATATGGAATGATGGAGATTTTTATCGACCTTGACGTGGGCCTTAGACGGACTTCCCCTAAACGTGCGGACACCAAAAAGATTAGACTCCCAGAAATCTGTGAGTTTGCTTAAATGTGTAGGCCATTGCTCGTCGGTAATATGTCCGTTGAAAATGGGTCCTAGCATTTCGTTTTGCCGTATTTTATCGTAAAAGGTATGTACCAATACACGCACATCTTCTCTATTGGTAATTTGGGTCATAGTCTCTTTTTATGAATCGGCAACAACTTTTTCTATTCGTTCAGCGGCATCTTGTTTAGAAAGGGTAAGACGCACAATACTGTCGGATTTTGCTAAAAGGTCATGCGGAACATTGGCAGCTAAGGTAATGATATCTCCTTGTTTTAGCATATGAACTTTGCCTTCAACACCAAAGTCAATACTCCCTTCAACTATATGGATGATAATGGAAAAAGGAGCCTTGTGCTCTTTCATGAGTTGCCCTTTCTTTAAAAGAATTCTAATCTCTTTTGAGAAAGAAGTTTCTAAAAGAACTTTGGTGACTATTTTATCATCGTTAAAATCTAAATTTTCAGTGAAAGATACCTTTTGCATGCTCGTATTTTTACAATAGTATAAAACATTGGTATGCTAAACTATGACACTTCTCAGGTTACGGAAAGAGCAATTCGCTTTTGTTCCGTATTTTCTTATAGTGTTAGATAAAATTATGACCCTATGTAATTTCTTTTTTACTTCGGATTTTTGCCGTTCCGTGGGTCTTGTTTAAGCACCTTGGCGGTGGTACGGTAAAAGGTGGGCGAATAAGAATAAAACTCATGAGGTTGCTCAAAAAACGTTTCTAACGTAATGGCAAAAAGCTCCATTAAATTAGTGCCGCCATAGTCTCTAAAAATGGTGTATTTACCTTCACGTATAAGTGGTATTTTTTTAGTAGCCAGTTCTTTCCAAGCGTTGAGATCCGTATCATTGAATACCTTAGAGAAGTAGGAACCTTTAGCATGTTCAATAATCAGGCAATGGCTGAATTCGTGTATGGCAATGTTTAGTCCGTCATCGTTAATGATAAAACCCTTCTCTACGGCAGGCCATGACATGTTTACACGCTTGGTAACCGTATTTACATCACCATCATATAAAACATCTCTGCCTGTGTATGCGTATGAAGACGGAGTAACGAATACGGTTTTAAAGATGCTTAAAACATCTTGCTTTAGACCAAAAGTAATCTCAACAAAAGCACTGGAAATGACCAGTTTCATTTCTGTAGTAAGTTCAAAACCTTCCTTAGAGCCAAAATTTGTAGTATTTAAGAACAACAAAGTTCTCACCACAAAAGACTGTTGGTGTTTTTTGGATAAGGCGGTATAATACACGTTCCATTTGCTAAGCACTTCATGGCATTCATGCTTGCTGCTAGATTTTAGAAAAAAGTTGACGAAGGTATGTTTTACGTTCAAGTAACTGGTTTGGTTAGGAGTATGGTTTTTTGTTGAGGTTTAGCGAAGAACGCTGGCGTAAAATTAGTATTATTCGGTGATAATGACACTACCTTTTAGTTCATTTTCGGTAGGTTTTTCAAACCAGGTTTCCATGAAATCGAAATTCTCTTGGCTAACTTCAAACTCAAACGTAGCTCCTTTTTCGGTGTTGCGCTGTTGTACACGTTGCCATCTGGTTTCTTTAGAAATATCTAAATAGTGAAGTTGAATCTCGAACCCATTAGATGCTGCAAAAGCTCTAAATTTTTCGCGATGTTCAAATTTCGATAATCCCAAGTCTAAAATAGCATCGGTATCAGATTCCTCTAATTGCGTTACCAAATTTAATATCATCTTCTCAGCCCGTTCAATACGTTCTAAAAACCATGCTAATCCGTCGGTTGCAGTTTTGTCTGGTAGAAATAAGGTATTATTCCAAGTGTCTATAGAGAAAATCACACCTTTTGTTTTCTTTTTTAGTTCGTTTGAATAGGTTGTTTTACCTGAACCTGTATTACCGACGATGAGGTGTAGCATGTTTTTATTCTAAATTTAAGAAAAACACTATTATTTCATCAGAATCCAATATTAAATTAGAATTTTTATAATTCCAATTGTTTACCATCATTCTTTAGCCTGAAGAATTTCTCTTGCTTAATAAGCAGACCTTCGGAATTTTTGTTTGGCCAGTTTTTATTATAATCTTTTGGGTGTTTCACATCAATAGCATAAACTTTTCCATTAAATAGTTTTTTTACAGACCATTGTAGGGTGTGACCAACAATAATATCGGTTGCATTAAATTTTTCAATTCCTTGGGTAACATCTTCCTGTGATAGGTCATCTTTAAAATAACCTCTGTACCAACAGATTCCTTTTTTGTTAGAAGTAACTAATTGTTCAATAGTCTCTTCAGGTTTCGGAAAATAGGATAGGTGATAATTGTCTCTGTTTATTTGATTGGCCTGGTCTAATGTAATGTCATATCTGGCTATATCTGGGTGAATGCCTCCGTGAGCAAATAAATGCCCGTTAATACGCTCTATAGTATTTTTAGAAGCCATCCATCGTCCTAGAAAAGCGTTTTTATTATAGAGGTCATGGTGTTGTTTTTCTAAAATAGAGGCAACACCGTAATACTTGTAAGAAGCCGATTTAAATTTACCTTGCATGTTGTAAAGCTCATGATTGCCAATAATAAAATGTACGTGTCCGCCATTATTTTTAGCATCTTGTTCCAGTTTGTAAATGAACCAAAGTACTTGGGTAGTAGAAAAACCTCTATCCACAAAATCACCAACAAGTACAAGATGACCTTTCTTAAAAATCCAATTTAAGTTGGTGTCTATTACGTTGTGGGTAATTAAAAAATCGCGAAATGTTTTATAACCACTTTCAATATCAGAAATGGCTACAATAGGTTGGTTGTCGGTATAGGAGGTTGCCGGAATTTCAAATTCAGACCTGATTTTAAAACTAAAACTAGAGTTGTCTAAAGGAAATTGGCTTATAGCGGCAATGTGTTCTTTACTATTGTGCGTTGTTTTGTCCACATAAAAACCATCAGTTTTATTCCCTCTAATATATTGTACGTTAATGGTGCTGTCATTTTCATAAAATACATAAGGACCTTCCCTGTCTAAATTAAGGCTTAGTGGATCGGTACCGTAAGCCACACTTCCGTTTAACGAGACAACGACGATAATGCCAATGATTAATAAAACTATTATAGTGCCGAGTACATTTTTAAAATAGCGAATAATTCTTTCTTTCATGTTACTTGATTTCATGTTCGTTTTTTGATTGATGATGGCGCAAACATGGGGGCAAAAGAATAGACCTAAAATTTTATGTGATATACTTATATAATTGGAGGCTATACTTGCAACTGGGAGTGTTGAACTGTTTTTGACCTAGTTTAAAAGTTGTTTGTAACAGAAATAGATGCGTTTGTCACTATTAATTATTTGCGGTAGTATTTCTTTTATTTTTGTAGCATGATGCAATTTTTAAAGAAAAATAATTGGCTGGTAGTCAAAGTAGTGGTGCTAATAACTATACTGATCCCTTTGTCAATTACCACGTATGAGTTTATTATCTTAGGTAATGAATCTGTTGTTTTTCTGGCAGATTACCCATCGGTAGTAGGTGTAATCGTGGTTGTTTATTATTCACTCTTACTAGTGGTTGGGTTGCTATGGCTAATAAAACAATTGATCGCCATTTTAAATTTAAAAAATGAAACCAAAAAAAGTGAGTTGTTGCATTTGCAAAGTCAGGTGAACCCGCATTTCTTTTTTAACATGTTAAACAATGTGTACGGTATGGTTGATAAAGATACCGATGGGGCTAAAGACCTTATTTTAAAGTTGTCAGATTTAATGCGGTATAGTATTTATGAAGGGGAAAAGGAAACTGTTACGTTGGCAGAAGAGATTTCGTATTTACAAAATTACATAGCGTTACATAAAATGAGGTATCATAAGAAAATTGATATTGAGTTTATAATAGATGTAGTAGATGATACATTAAAAATAAGACCATTGTTATTGATTATTCTATTAGAGAATGCCTTTAAACATGGTGTAGAGAATTTGCGGGAAAAAGCATATGTTGCCATACATTTAAAAACCGGTAACGAAAGATTACTTTTTGAGATAAAAAACAATTTTGATCAAAATGAAATTACAGAGACAAAAGGGATAGGTCTCAAAAACTTAAAACGAAGATTGGCGCTGGCATATCCTAAAAAGCATCAACTTAGTGTAGAAAAGAACAATATAGTATTTAAAGCACAATTAGAACTACACGTATGATTACATATTTAATTATTGATGATGAACCAATAGCTCATGAAATCATAAAAGGCTATGGTGATTTGTTGTCAAATATGAAATTAGCTAAGCATTGTTATGACGCTATAGAAGCATTGGCCTATTTGCAGGGTAATCAAGTAGATTTAATTTTTTTAGATTTAAATATGCCCAAATTAAAGGGATTCGATTTTTTAAGAACACTACAGAATCCTCCAAAAATTATAGTCACTACAGCCTACAGGGAGTATGCTTTAGAAGGGTATGAGCTGAATGTTATAGATTATTTATTAAAACCATTTAGTTTTGAACGGTTTTTGAAAGCCATCAATAAAACCATACAACAAAAAGGTTATTCACTACAATTAGAAGCTATAAAAAATGTAGAAGAATCGTTCATTTTTCTATACAGCGATAAAAAGCATATTCAGGTAAAATTGAATGATATATTACTTGTTGAAGCAGCCGGAAACTATTGTAAGGTTATTTTAATCGAAGGTCAGATTCTAATTCGAGAAAAAATATCAGATGCATTAGAAATGCTTGCTGAAGATAAATTCATTCAAGTACATAAATCATTTATAGTAGCAAAAAAACATATTGAAACTTTAGAGGGCAATAGAATACAAATAAAAGAGCATCAAGTTCCCATAGGTAAAGTATATAAAACTAAAGTTCTTGATTTTCTGAAATTATAAGAGGCACTTTTATCTACTTGCTAAAATGCTACTCATTAAACGGTATTAATTTTTTACCCATTCGCCTCTTTCGCCTGTTTTTCTAAATCAGCAATATTTTCAAATTTTTGAAGTGGTAGTTCTTTATTGGTCGCTTTTATTTCAGCAACTAAGGCAAGAATTAAATCTAAGGGTTTAGCTTCATAGCCAAACATATTTTGGTCGAATTCAATACCTGCTAATATTCCGTCATTTTCCATGCCTACACCCCAATTTTCTATGAAATCAACTAATGCTATTTCTGTAATCTGGTAGTTCTCCCAATGGTTTATGGTACAAGATTTTGCTCTGCCATTTTCTGCCCAAAAACATAGTATGTCAACAGGTTTACCACGTTCATTTTCATAATGCGCAGAAGCTGAGGTGGCAAAGCCTTCATGATTTTGAAGCGCATAAACAATGTCTGTTTCGCAAACCGTTTTTATAAATTTCTTGTATCTATTTGCAATGATATCTGAGCCTTGTTGTTCCATGTATTGTGTTTGTGAATAGGGTTTGTGAATAGGGTTTGTTTAAATTAATTGACTTGATATTTCATTAACCTGTTCCTCGGTCAAGATAGGCTCAAAGTAATTAATATAGGCATTAAGTTCTCTCAATAATTTTACACTTACATATTTAAATTGAGTGTTAGGTTTATTGTTGATCATGACAATAAGATTTCGAATCGGAATTTTTTGTTCTCCCCAATGATGGTCATGCAAAGTTATGTTTTCTGAAATGTATATGTAAAGCGCAAAATTTAATCTTCTAATTTGTTCTATAGGCGACCTAAGGCTAAATGAATTGACAGACTTCTTGCTCCAGTTTTTTGTTTCTATTATAAAAATTCCAGCTTTTGAAATTAAAAGGTGGTCTATTTGTATAGAGTAAATTCTCTCGTTTTGTTGTTGGTAAAAAATTGGTGGAGAAAATTCTAATTTGAAGTCGTTAATTAAAACGTAATCGTCAGAAAGTTTTTTAATTTCTTTTACAACCAAGTTTTCTCCTATTGCTCCAGAAATTAGGTTTTTACATTCTTCTAAAACATCACGGGTGTATTCCACATCAGCAATTTTAAGATTAGCTCTTGTTTCAATCAATAATTGCTTGTCAGTTTCATATTCGTATATAAAATGCTCGTCAATTTTAATTTTTTGAGATAATGGCTGAACAACTTTATTGATTATTTTAGATTTCCTGACTTTAAAATCATTGCGTTGTTTGTTTAAATAATAAAGCTTTACACTTGATAGTAGTTTGTTTATAAAATTAAGACCGTTCTTTTTATGAATTATATCAATTTTTGATTGTAAATCTGCAATTTGTCCATCAATCTTTTCTGTCGCTAAGTTGCTTATTTCAACCCTTTTTTGGGTGTTGCTTTTAAGACGTATACAGGTTTTATGATATTCTTCATTCAGTTCGTTTTTAGTGTAATTTAGAACTGCTTGTTTTTCCGAATCAAATTCTTTTAAAAATTCTTTAATTTCTTTAACAGATTTAAATCTAGTAACACCTCTACTTTCTAACTCATATTTTAGAGATTTCAATGATTCTATGGTTCTGTATATTCTTGCCATTAAGGATAAATCTTTAAAAAGCGATAACGTATTTACTATTGATTAGTTGTCTTGTGATTTATAATTATCTAAAAAAAAAGCTCAAAGAATCTGATTTTAGAGTCTATGAGCTTAGAATAATATTGTATCAGATTCAAAGAAGAATTTGTTTGTTTTTGAGCTCATTGTAATACATAATTAAATTTAATCAACAATATTTTTCATAATTAATTCTATAACTTTATTGTAATATTCGATTCTTTTTAAAGGTTTTCCAATTATAAGGTTGACATTCAGGTTGTCAGCACTATTTCGCCATTGTATTTTTCCGCTATTGGTAATTATTGCGACTTGTTTTTCTATTTCAACTTCTCTGTTTAACTCAAGATTTTCAAAAGTCACTTTGCTCAAATCGATATATGATAAGTCAAATTTTAAAAAATTAATTATAGATTCTTTTTCAATAGAATTTTCCACTTTCTGAATTAAATTATTCGTTATTTTCCTGAATTGATTAATGGTTAAGTTTGTGTATTCTTCTGTTGGAAGTTTAGATAACATAAGTTTTTCCTTCTCTTTTTGAATTCGAATATTAAATAACTCTCTTTCTATATTTGCAAACTCTTTCCTATTCTTTGATATTTTAATTTCAATTAATTTCAATGATTTTTGGCGTTCAGAAAATTCAGAATTATACTCATTTAATATTTTCCTTATTTTGATGTTATCCAAAATCAAATACGAGCAAATTGCAATTAAAATAATTATAAAAGTAATATTCATGTCTGAACGGGGATATTAAATTTTGCCTGATGGTTTATGTATGAAACGAAATGTAAAAAAGCAGCTTATTTTTAATATAAACACAGAGCCAGATTTTAAAATTTGTCGTTTTTTGTAAATAAACAAAATCTTTCAGTTTAACTCTTATAAGCTATATTTTATTTACGTTGTTATAGAAAGTTATAATTTCAATTTATCCACTAATGCTATTAAAGATTTAGTGAAATTTGAAATGTGTGAATATTCTAATTAACAATCTTTATTTGGTATTTCGTTTCTCTAATTTTGTTCAATGGTCTCGGCTATTGACAGTTGGGGATTTCATGCTCTAACTTTTTATTTTAGAACAGACTTTTTATTATGGTTATACTTTTCTTTAATCACTTTATTCCCAATTGTTTATAGCTATTTTGTAGCTAATACTTTCTTCATTTAATAGCTATGAATTACAATCCAAGTTCAATAGATTTTAAATTGTATAGATTGATTTGGTCAATTTTATCCTCATGAATTATTATTGATAGTTTTGCGGGATATTTGAATTTCATTTCACTTAGTTTAAATGTCCATAGCATTATCTTTAATAAATCCTCGTCACCTATATTTTTGTGCTCTTTCAGTCGAGTTATCCCAGAGCCAAAAATGGGAACAGAAACATTTTTTTGTGCATAAATGCGGTTGACTCTATCCCAAAAGTTAATTAAAAATTCTATGTATTCAGGCATAGTCAAAGTTGCCTTATTATGTTCGTCAAACTTAGAAAATGCAGTTATTATATAATCATCATGCACAAATAATGTACTAAGTTTAAATTTAACTTTTTTACCTCCTCTTGTCCTTTCAAATTCGTTGTCAATTATATCTGAACTATCTGAATTTTCTACAATAAATGTATCAAGTTCATTTAGATTATCATTAAAAAATCGATTAATAAAAATACCGTTAAGAGATTTATTGGATATAATTTTATCATCTACTATTGTGTCAAAGAATTCATTAAAAGGTATTGTTTTTAGTCCTTTCTCAGAAAATAAGTCTCCGCATTTGATATTTACATTACTGCCCTCAATATCAATATTTATATTGGTAAGATTATTAGCTCTGTACCAAATAAATAAATAAATCAAAATTAATACTACAAATGCTGCATAACCAAAGTATTTTAAACAATTGTTGTATTGGTCAGGAATGATATTAAAAAGTAATATGAATGACAAAATACCAGAAATTACTGAAAAGTAAATCCAGAATTTGTTTCTTACATTTTTATCTAAAAAATTAACTTTCATATTTACTTAGTTATAAAAATAGTCTCCAGCTTCTTTTTTAGAACCCTCCCTTAAATTGACATTATTTAATGCTTTCCGAATAATCACTTTGTTCATTGGAACATGTAGCACAGGCACGTTCGATTTTGAATCTCTAAAAATTGGTAGCTTGTTCCACAATGCTTTCACAATATTATTCAAGCCAGTATTAGCATTATTTAGTAAATCTTCTTTTGTTTTTAAGTCTGGATAAATAACAATTATTGGAAGGTTTAATGTATTAGTTCCATAATCTATTTCTTCTCTCAACGCTCTAGAACTTTTTGTATTTTCACTTAAAAATAATATGATGTTTTTAGAGTTTCTTAATCTTTGCCTCAGTCTTGGTTTAAGTGTTAATTCCCAGTCACTGTTATCACGAACATTATAAGTTGTGTCATGAGCATTATTAAAAGGAAAAGAAGAGTCAGAACCTTTCCATGCCTTTAATATACTATAATAACAAAAATCTTTGGTAGCATGCGCTCCAAGAGATGATTCACTAAAAGGCTCACTAACATAAAACGCGCTATAGTTTTTACTCATAATTTTGGTTGTTTTTTAACTTTCTGTAATGTCTGATTTGCATTGGCTGCAACGTATTTGTATAATAATAGTTGTGGATTTTTATGCGAGGATTTTCCGAAGGAAAATCAGAAGTTACAAACACGCAACGACCTTTGATTAAGCACTAAATCGCAATTATTTTTATACGGTGTTTGCATTAGTTTTTATTTTATTCACGAACCTTATCAAATCTTTTTCTGGATCAATTTCTATTTGATAATAATTATCAAAATCAATCATTATTCCGTCTCGAGTTCTTTTATCAACAGCAATTGCTAAATCGTCATTCCTATAACCTGCGAAATGTGCTTCAGTACCAAATGGTAGTTCGTCTCCTTCAACCATTAACTTTATTCCCAATTCGGGTTTATAAACTGTTTTCAAACTATAAGGGAGTAGTAATGGTTTGATGTCTTCAATAGACTCAACTTTATCTACTCTTCCTTTAAGTTTATTTTGGAATTTTTTCCTTGATTCAAGCGTTGTGTATCCTATTAATTTATAATTCCCCCTATGAATTGATTTTTGATGTTTGTCTACTGCTTGCTTACTTGCTTTTATAGATTTTAAAATTTCTTCTTTTTCGGCTTTAGTAATTGTTTTTGCAGAATTTCTAATCGTTCGTACTAATTTCAGAAAAAAACTATCAAAACCACTTGAAATAAATTTAACTCTATCATTGTCGGGAAGAACAACTTCATCGGTTAAATCTGCATGAAGTAAATCCGAAATTTCATCAGGAACATTACATTCTTTATATTTTATAGGAATTATTTTTGAATTCAATCCAGTGCGATTATTTTTAATAGCTCTTTTCAATTCAAAATTTACCCAATCAGAATTTATAGAGGAAGGTGATAAAATGATTACTAAATGCGAGGAATCATCTAAAGCATTTTCAAGTTTATTAACCAATTTATCTCCTAAATCAAGTTGGTCTTCGTCAAACCAAGTTTCAATACTATTTTCTAATAAACTGTCTTTTAATAATCGAACAAATTTTTTGTCCTTACTACTATGTGATATGAATACTCTCATTTTGTTCAAATTAATGCCAACGTACGTATAAACTGACCAGAGTACGTTTATTTCCTGTTTTGGAGGGTTAAGCTTACTTAGCTAATATACCACTAAAGAATAAACCTACAATTAACATTTCAAACTCCATTACGGGAAACCATAATCGGTTAAAAAATATGTATGGTTTGGGTATTTTTACGACCAAAAGGTCATGTCAAAGAAAATTCTATTTATCTATAATGCCAATAGCGATACGGGCAGTAAAATGCTAGATTTCGCCCATAAAATCATTAACCCAGCTACCTATAACTGCAATCTCTGCAGTTTAACCTATGGTAGTTTTACCGAGAACAAGCAGTGGAAAGGGTTTAGGGAAAGTTTGTTAGCTAAAGGCTACGAGTTAGAATTCTTTCATAAAGATGAATTTCAAGAAAACTATAAAAGCAAATTTGGGCATAAGTATACCTATCCTATTATATTGGTAGAAACAGATCATGACCTAGAGGTGTTGGTGTCTGCCGAGAAGTTGAATGCTATGGAGACGGTGGAGGAGTTGATCGCTACGCTTAGTTGATGGTTGTCGGTTGTCGGTCTTACTCTGTCTCTGAGCTTACTCGGTCGCTGAGCGTAGCCGAAGTGATTCGTGTTCCAAACAAAAAGATAGCCGCGTTTTGCTCGCTATGACGTTGACGAGGAAGTTTTCAGTAAGCAGTTTCAGTTTTCAGATGTTTTCGTTAGCGAGTACCACTGTCAGTTCGAGTGAATTTCGAGGTACTAGAAATTCGCTTGCCCGCCGATAAGGAGGGTATCGAGAACAGGTTTGGAACACGCAAGGGTTCTCGATACAATTTTAGGCTTTCGTTGCACTCATGCTAAAATCACTCGAACTGACAATGCGTTTACGAGATGGGTGTCGTGTTCCAAATAAGCATATAGCCGCGCTTTGCTCGCTATGACGGAGAGATTTTAATATTCGTCTTTGCGAGGAGCTTATCGTGACGTGGCAATCTGTTGAAGGTGTGTTCTGTATTTGGTTGTTGGTCCCGCTTGGTTGATGGTTTTTGGTTGTTGGTTGTTGGTCTCACTCGGTCGTAGAGCTTACTCGGTCGCTGAGCGCAGCCGAAGTGATTCGTGTTCCAAAGTTCTCGACTGCGCTCGAAGTGACATTTCGGTTTTAAAGAGTAAAAAGTACAGCGTATGAAGCCGTAAGTAATTAAAGAGTACAAAGTAATAAGTACAAAGTATTAAGTAGTGGATGTGCAATGTAAAGAGAATAGCAAAAAGCGAACAGCTCTGAGTACGAAGTACAAAGAACTAACACAAACAGCTATGTACTTAATACTTAATACAAAAAACGCGCAGCGTTAAAAAAAACTGCCAACTGATACTGCCAACTGAACACTAGAACAAGTACTTAATACAAAAAACGCGCAGCGTTAAAAAACGAACAACCAACAACCAACAACTACTTCGTTGCCTCAAAAAACTTCTCGTTGATATCATCTATGTACGCCAGTACTTCATCACGACCGCTACGGTGGCTAGAGCTGGTTACAAAATGTGGCGGTGCTTCTTCCCACATATCGGCTAAAAGTTTGTCCAGATATTGTTTTACCTGGCGCTCAATGGCTTTCGGTTTCAATTTATCTGCTTTGGTGAAGATAATGGCAAAAGGTACTCCGTTTTCACCCATCCACTGCATGAACTCCATATCTATAGGTTGTGGATCATGGCGAATATCTACAAGTACAAAAGAACACACTAGCTGCTCTCGTTGTAAAAAGTAATTGGTGATATATTTTTGAAAGGTATTTTTATCTCTTTTAGAAACACGGGCATAACCGTAACCGGGTAAATCTACCAGAAACCAATTTTCATTGATTTTAAAATGGTTGATCAATTGTGTCTTACCAGGTCTGCCAGATGTTTTTGCCAAGCTTTTACGCTCGGTCAACATATTGATCAAAGAAGACTTACCAACGTTAGAACGACCAATAAAGGCGTACTCGGGTAAAGGCTCTTTCGGGCATTTGGCAACATCAGAGTTGCTCATTACAAAGTCGGCCGACTTTATTTTCATCCGTAGGGTATTTAGAAATTGTTTTTCGTCAACCACTCATCAAGAATGGTATTGAATTGGTCTGGGTGCTCCATCATAGGTGCATGTCCACATTTATCCATCCAAAATAAATCTGAATTAGGTAAAAGCTCATCGAACAGTTCTGCAACGTCTGGCGGAGTAACCGTATCATTTTTTCCCCATATAATACAAGTAGGGGTTTTCATGCTAGGTAGATCTTGCGCCATGTTATGGCGAATGGCACTTTTTGCAATTGCCAAAGTCTTCACCAATTTTACACGATCATTGACCGTAGCAAAAACTTCATCTACAATCTCTTTGGTGGCAACTGCCGGGTCATAGAAAACATCTTGTGCCTTCTTTTTAATGAACTCATAATCACCACGTTTTGGGTAACCATCGCCCATAGCGCTTTCATAAAGTCCAGAACTACCGGTAATCACCAAAGCTTTTACTTTGGCAGGGTATAATTTGGTGTGTAAAAGACCAATATGGCCACCTAAAGAGTTGCCTAAAAGAATAACATCATCCAGCTCTTTATAGTCAATGAATTTCTTAAGGTATTTGGCAAAATTCTTTACCGTTGTCTTTAACATCGGCATTGAGTATAGGGGCAATTCAGGAATCAGTACTTTGTAACCTTTAGGAGGGAAATAAGTATTCACTCCCTCAAAATTACTGAGTCCGCCCATTAATCCGTGTAGAATAATAATGGGTTTTCCTTCGCCTTTTTCTATATACTTAAATCCTCCGTCGTTGATCAATTCGTTTTCCATGCGCACTACTCATCAGTAATTGTCCAAATATAGGTAATTACCGAGAATAGCAAACAACTCTTTTCGATAAGGTGACCACAAGAAACTTTAAGAATTCACTTTTTCAAGATTTAGGGGCTGAGTGGGAAAATTATCCCATAAAATCCGATGAAGTGCAAAAACGTGTTCAAAAGTGGGGTAATTTATTAACAAAGTGGTTTTTAGTGGTAAAATGTGGTAATAATATTTATATATTTGAGTTATATAAACTAAACAGAACCAATTTGGACATCTTTTTCTTTGGGACATTTAACTGCAAAGCTGATGCTAAGGGGCGTATTATGCTCCCTGTTGCGCTGCGCAATCAAGTGGCTCCGATCTTAAAAGATGGCTTCTTTATCAAAAAATCATATTTGAGCGAGTGTTTAGAATTATACCCTGCTTACGAGTGGCACAGAGTAATGGCAGAATTGAACGAAAAGAGCAGGTTCGATGAAGAAAACCTACAGTTCATAAGAATGTATACTGCGGGGCTTCGTCAAGTAGAAGTAGATGCTACCGGTAGATTATTGATACCTAAAGACATTATTTCATTAGGTGGTATTACCAAAGAAGTGGTGATTGCACCAATTGGTAAAAGATTAGAGATTTGGGACAAGAAGGCGTATGACGAATCTATAAACGCAACGAAAGAAGAGAAGGTGAAGTTGGCAAAGCGTGTAATGTTAGGTGAAAAACCAAGTGGAGATGTATCATAATCCTGTATTGCTGAAAGAATCGGTAGACGGTTTAAACATCAAAGAAGATGGTATATATGTAGATGTGACATTTGGTGGTGGCGGTCACTCTAAAGAGATATTAAAAAGATTGGGCAAGGAAGGCAAATTATATGCCTTTGATCAAGATGAGGATGCGCAGGCAAATGCATTAGGTGACCCAAGATTTACGCTGATAGCGGAGAATTTTAGATACATCACCCAGTTTTTAAAGTTCTATGGCATAAAGAAGGTAGATGGTATTCTTGCGGATTACGGAGTGTCATCGCATCAGTTTGATCAAGCGGAAAGAGGATTCTCTACGCGTTTTGATGCGGATTTGGATATGCGAATGAGCAAGCGCAATACACTATCAGCTTTTGAGGTAGTGAATAAGTACTCATATGATGACTTGCGTAAGGTGTTGTTCGAGTACGGCGATATTAGAAACGCGAACGCCATGGCAAAAGTAATTGTTGCCAGTAGGGAAGAAGAAGAGATACAGACTACCGATGCATTGAAAACAGTGTTGAAGCAGTTTTTGCCGGAACATAGGCAACATAAAATATTGGCACAGATATATCAAGCGATTCGCATAGAGGTGAATCAAGAGATAGAAGTGATCAAAGAGTTTTTGGAGCAGGCTCCAGGTTTATTGAATGAAAAAGGAAGGCTAAGTGTAATTAGCTACCACTCTTTAGAAGACAGGCTTGTAAAAAGATTTATAAGAGCAGGACAGTTTGAAGGAGAGCCGGAAAAAGATTTTTACGGCAATATAGATGTACCGTTAAAAAAGGTTGGTGGATTGATAGTGCCGACTAAAGAGGAAATAAAATTGAATAACAGAGCACGTAGTGCAAAATTAAGAATAGCAGAGCGTAATGGCGAAAAGTAAAGTGAAAACAGGTGTTTTTGACCTTTTGAAGGGTAAATTTTTGGTGAGCGATGACGCCCCTAAAAATTGGCTGTTCATTATTTTCATTTCGTTTTTGGCAACGGTTATGATCAGTAGCTCTCATAGTGCCGATCAAAAAGTACACCGCATTGCTTTATTGAATGAAGAAGTAAAAGAGTTGCGTAATGAGTTCGTAGATATGCGATCAGATGTGCAGCAGCTAAAATTAGAATCGAGCATTACCGGTAAAATATCGGAAAAAGGACTGTATCCTTCAGAGAATCCCCCGCAGAAAATTAAGGTGAAATCTTTAAAAGAGGAGGAATAATGGCAGCGACGGATAAAAGCATATTAAAAAGGCTCTACATAGTGGCGGGTTTCATGGTGCTCTTTGCGGGTGCTGTGTTGTTTAAGCTGGTTTCTATTCAAATTGTAGATGGCGAAAAATACCAGGCATTGGCAGATACGCGTACCGAGCGTATGTTCACCATTGAGCCGAATAGAGGTAACCTATATTCAGATGACGGTAGCCTTTTGGCAACTTCAGTATCTAAATACACTATACGTTTTGATGCCGTAACGGTAAGTAGTGAAGATTTTAAAGAAAATGTAAAACCATTGGCAGATGCCTTGGCCAAGCAATTTGGTAAAACGTCTTCTCATTATCAGCAACTTTTAAGAAAAGCGAGAGAGAATAAAAATAGGTATGCGCTAATTGTGCGTAATCTAGATTATTCTGAATATATGGCAGTAAAGGAATTTCCGCTATTCAATAAAGGAGCGTTCAAAGGCGGACTCATTATTGAGCAGAAAACGAAAAGAGAGCATCCTTTAGGTAAAATTGCCGAGCGTAGTGTTGGGTATGAGCGTGTAGATGAAAACGGATATTATACTCGAGTGGGTATGGAAGGTGCTTTTGGGGAATACCTAAGAGGAATTTCAGGGAAGCGTTTAAAGCAAAAAATCGCAAAGGGACAGTGGAAGCCAATTGGTAACGATAATATCATTGAGCCAAAAGATGGTTATGATGTGTATTCTACTATAGACATTAATATACAAGATATAGCGCACCATGCATTATTGGGTCAGTTAGAGAAATATCAAGCGGATCACGGTACGGTAATCGTAATGGAAGTGAAAACGGGTGAGGTAAAGGCGATATCGAATTTGGGTCAGACCTCAGAAGGTAAATATTACGAGCGATTGAATTACGCCATCGGTGAATCTCACGAGCCTGGTTCTACTTTTAAATTAGTGAATTTGGTGGCTGCTTTAGAAGATAAGGTGATAGATACCAGTTCTGTTATTGATACCGAAAAAGGAGCTTGGAAATTATATAAGCATACTATTAGGGATACCAAACGTGGAGGTCACGGTGAAATTACCATGTCAGAAGCTTTTGAGGTGTCGTCAAATGTTGCCTTTGCTAAAATGATTCATGAAGGGTATAAGAATGACCCAGAGAAATATGTGAACAGATTAATGAGCATGGGTATCCATAAAGAATTAGGACTTCCGGTAGTTGGCGAAGGAAAACCTGTTCTGCGTTACCCAGGTGATAAAGGATGGTCAGGTCTTTCATTGGCGCAAATGGCTTATGGCTATGAGGTATCTATGACTCCGCTACAAACATTGGCATTCTATAATGCTATTGCAAATAATGGCGAAATGGTAAAGCCGCGTTTGTTGAAAGAAGTAAAAGAGTGGAACAAGACGATTGAGAAGTTTGATAAAAAGGTATTGAACCCTGCAATTTGTTCTCAGTCCACCGTAAAGAAAGTACAGCAGATATTAAAGAATGTAGTGGAGAAAGACCATGGAACGGGTCACCGTATGTATTCAAAGAATTTCTCTATGGCGGGAAAAACGGGTACAACTCAGACGAATTATGTGTCTAAGGATAGGTCGAAGTATGAATATGTTTCTTCGTTCGCAGGATATTTTCCGGCAGATGATCCAAAATACTCTTGTATAGTGGTAATCCATAAGCCAGACAAAAGTGTTGGGTATTATGGTGCAGATGTATCTGGTCCGGTATTTAAATCTGTAGCACAAAAAGTATATGCAACATCACCTTTAACAAGTGAGGTAGATGTAAAAAATGTGTTGATCGCTAAAAATGAAGATTCTCACCAAGGATACTATAAGGTGGCACAGGCAAAATATGCTGCAATGCCAAATGTAAAAGGTATGTGTGGTATGGATGCCGTTGCAATTCTTGAGAATTTGGGTATTGAAGTAGAGGTAAGAGGAAATGGCAAGGTAAAAAAACAGTCCATTACCAAAGGCACCGATTTAAAATCAGTGAAAAAAATAGTATTAGAATTAATATGATGCAATTAAAGGACATATTATATGGAGTGCGTATTACTGCTGTTAGCGGTACTACCTCTTGTGATATAGCATCAGTTCGTTTTGATTCTCGCGAGGTGCAAAAATCTGATGCCTTCGTAGCTATAAAAGGCACGTTGACCGATGGTCATAAATATATTGATCAGGTAGTTGCTGCAGGTGCAAGAGCAATAGTTTGCGAGCAGTTACCAGCTGAGATGATAGATGATGTAACGTATGTGCAAGTAGAAAGTGGTAATCAGGCATTGGCATTGATGGCTTCAAATTACTACGGTACACCATCAAAAAATTTAAAATTAGTAGGTGTTACGGGTACCAATGGTAAAACCACGGTATCTAGTTTGTTATATCAGTTATTTAAAAAAGCAGGATACAAAGTAGGCTTGTTGTCCACCATTAAAATCATGGTAGATGATACGGTTTATCCAACAAAACATACTACTCCTGATGCATTGGTGATCAATCAGCATTTAAAATTGATGAACGATGCCGGTGTAGAGTATTGCTTTATGGAAGTAAGTTCTCATGGTATTCACCAGAAAAGAACCGAAGGTTTGGTGTTTGAAGGGGCAATTTTTACGAATCTGTCTCATGATCATCTAGACTATCATAAAACATTTGCAGAGTACCGCGATACTAAAAAGATATTGTTTGATCAGTTGCCAAAAACGGCATTTGCATTGACTAATGTAGATGATAAGAATGGTTTGGTCATGTTGCAGAATACTAAGGCTAGAAAAGCAAGCTACGCCTTAAAGAACTATGCAGATTACAGAGCACAGATTTTAGAAAATCAGTTCGACGGTCAATTGTTGAAAATCAATGATCATGAGCTATGGACAAAATTAATAGGTCATTTCAATGCCTATAATATGCTAGCGATTTTTGCGACAGCAGATTTATTGGGATTGGAGCAATTAGAAACCCTTCGCTTGTTGAGTGAATTGGAGAATGTAGATGGAAGGTTTCAATATTATATATCTAAGAAAAGAATTACGGCTATAGTTGATTATGCCCATACGCCGGACGCCCTAAAAAATGTGCTTGAGACAATCAACACGTTGAGAACTGGAAATGAAAACGTCATCACCGTTGTGGGGTGTGGTGGCGATAGAGACAGATCAAAGCGTCCGGTAATGGGTAATATCGCATCTGAAATGAGTAATAAAGTTATTCTCACTTCAGATAATCCTAGAACTGAATCCCCTACTGAAATTATTGCAGAAATGGAGGCGGGGGTAGAACCTCAGAATGTAAAGAAGATTTTATCCATTGAAAATAGGGAGCAAGCCATAAAAACGGCATGTCAACTAGCAGACGATAACGATATCATATTAGTAGCCGGCAAAGGTCATGAGACCTACCAAGAAACCAATGGCGTACGCATAGATTTCGACGATTTTAAAATAGTAAAAGAGCTTTTAGCAAGCTTAGAAAAATAACCAAAGCTTAGTAGCAAAGAATACAGATTATATGTTAACCTACCTGTTCGAATATTTAGAAAAACAATACCAGTTGCCTGGAGCTTCGCTGTTTCAGTTCAGCACATTCCGTGCGGCAATGGCTATTCTGTTTTCATTGATGATTGCGACAGTGTACGGTAAGCGTGTAATTCTATTTTTACAAAAGCAACAAGTAGGAGAGACTATTCGCGATTTAGGTCTGGATGGTCAAAAGCAAAAAGCAGGTACGCCAACAATGGGTGGGGTTATCATCATCATGTCCACATTGATACCGGTATTGCTGTTTGCGAGGTTAGAGAATATTTATATTATACTACTGATATTCACCACGTTGTGGATGGGAGCAATTGGCTTTTTAGATGATTACATCAAAGTATTTAAAAAGAATAAAGAAGGGTTAAAAGGTCGTTTTAAGGTCTTAGGTCAGATAGTATTAGGGCTAATAGTAGGTGCAGTACTTTATTTTCACCCAGAGGTGACCATGCGTGATCATGACAAAACAATTATTACGCAAGACTATACGGTAGAACAAGTAAAAGGCGCTGAGATAAAGTCGACCATGACTACGGTACCTTTTTTTAAGAACAATGAGTTTGATTATGGTAGTCTAATATCATGGGCGGGCGATGGAGCAAAAGAATATGCGTGGTTACTGTTTATACCAATTATCATTTTGATAGTAACTGCAGTATCTAACGGCGCAAATTTAACTGATGGAATAGACGGACTTGCGGCAGGTACATCCGCAATTATTGTATTTACGCTGGGCATTTTTGCCTTGGTATCTGGTAACATTATTTTTTCTGATTATTTAGACATAATGTACATACCACGAGTAGGTGAGTTGCTAGTATTCATTACCGCCTTTGCAGGTGCATTAATCGGGTTCTTATGGTACAATGCATTTCCAGCACAAGTGTTTATGGGAGATACGGGTAGTTTAACCATTGGTGGAGTAATTGCCGTAATCGCAATTATAGTACGTAAAGAATTATTGATACCCGTGTTATGCGGAATCTTCTTTGCGGAGTCGCTTTCAGTGATGATACAAGTAGGGTATTTTAAATACACAAAGAAAAAATTTGGTGAGGGTAGACGTATATTTTTAATGTCTCCATTACATCACCATTATCAAAAAATGGGATACCACGAAAGTAAGATCGTAACCCGTTTTTGGATTGTAGGTATACTATTGGCAATTGTAACTGTAGTGACCTTAAAAATTAGATAATGGCATTACTGGTAGTTCTTGGAGGAGGAGAAAGTGGAGTAGGAACAGCCATTTTAGGATTGAAAAAAGGATACGATGTTTTTGTATCCGATAAAGGAAAAATTAAAGAGAAGTATAAAAACGTTCTTGAACATTTTGGAATTGATTGGGAAGAAGAACAGCATTCTGAAGACCGCATACTAAAAGCCGATTTGGTAATGAAGAGTCCGGGTATACCAGACAAAGTACCCTTGGTAAAGCAGTTGGTGTCGAAAGGTGTTCCTGTAATATCAGAGATAGAATTTGCATCAAAATACACCAATGCAAAAATCATTGGTATCACAGGTAGCAACGGAAAAACAACGACTACCATGCTAACTAACCACATTTTGGCAAATGCCGAATTGAAAGTGGGTATGGCAGGAAACATTGGTGATAGTTATGCGAAAATGGTTGCAGAGAATGATTTTGAGTATTACGTGCTTGAGATCAGTAGTTTTCAATTAGACGGCATAGTAGATTTTAAACCACACATTGCCGTGATTACGAATATTACACCAGATCACTTAGATCGGTATGAGTATGAGTTTGAAAACTACATAGCATCGAAATTTAGAATTGCAGAAAACCAAGACGAAAACGATTATTTGATTTATGATGCAGATGATACAGTTTTGGTAGAATGGCTGAACAAGCACCCGGTTAAATCAAAATTAATGCCCTTTTCATTGAATAAAGTATTTGAACAAGGCGCATTTATAGAACAAAGCGAGATAATAATAAAAACAACAACAGATACTATTAGCATGACGAAGAACACTTTGGCCTTAGAAGGTCAGCACAATGTAAAGAACACAATGGCAGCGGCAACAATTGCCAAATTAGTCGGTATCCGTAAGGAAACTATAAGAGCTTGTGTTTCTAATTTTCAAGGGGCTCCCCACCGTTTGGAAAAGGTGTTGAAAATACATCATGTGGAATATATCAATGACTCAAAAGCAACGAATGTAAACGCTGCTTATTACGCATTGGATAGCATGAAAACACCTACTGTTTGGATCGTAGGTGGTGTAGATAAGGGCAATGAGTACATGGAGTTAATGCCATTGGTACGTGAAAAAGTAAAAGCGATTATTTGCTTAGGTGAGGATAATGAAAAAATCAAGCATGTATTCGGTAATGCTGTGGATCTATTGGTAGAAACCTATGCCATGGAAGAAGCTGTTAAAGTGGCTTATAAAATTGCAGAGCGTGGTGATACGGTTTTGTTATCACCGGCATGTGCAAGTTTCGATTTGTTTAAGAACTATGAGGATCGCGGCGATCAATTTAAGAACTGTGTAAAGAACCTATAAGGTGTTGAATATATTTCAAAATATAAAAGGAGATAAAGCTATTTGGGCCATTGCGGCACTCTTGGCCTTATTTTCATTTCTACCAGTATATAGTGCCAGTAGTAATTTGGTATATGTTGTAGGTAGTGGTACGCCGGTTGGGCACTTGGTAAAACATGCCATACTGTTGTTTTTAGGCTTTGGAATTATTTACGGGGTACATAAAATACCTACGCACTTTTTTAAAGGGCTGTCCATGATAGCGTTGCCCATAGTGTTGGTATTGCTCATATTCGTATTGGCGCAAGGTACTTCAAGTGGTGGTACCAATGCCAGTCGTTGGATTCGTCTGCCTTTGGTAGGTTTCGGTTTTCAGCCCTCTAACTTGGCGGCAGTAGTGTTAATGATATATGTAGCGCGTTATTTCTCTAAGGTTAGAGATATTAAAATAACGTTTACAGAAAGCATAGTGCCATTGTGGTTGCCTGTATTTGCTGTAGTGGCGTTAATATTACCAGCTAACTTTTCAACTGCGGCTATTGTTTTCTCTATGGTTATGGTATTGTGTTTTTTAGGAGGATATCCTATGAAATATTTATTAGGTATTGTAGGAACGGGAGTTCTGTTTTTGTCCATATTCATATTAACGGCAAAAGCGTTTCCAGATTTATTTCCGAATAGGGTAGATACATGGATGAGCAGGATAGATAGTTTCTCTAACCCTGAAGATTCAGAAGGAACCTATCAAATAGAAAGAGCAAAAATTGCCATAGCTACAGGTGGAGTAATGGGTAAAGGAGCGGGTAAAAGTGTGCAAAAGAACTTTTTACCACAGAGTTCATCAGATTTTATCTATGCGATTATCGTTGAAGAATATGGTTTAATAGGTGGATTTATTTTGATGCTATTTTATTTGTTTCTGTTGTTTAGGATAGTGGTCGTCGCTAACGGATGTGCATCGATCTTTAGCAAATTATTAGTGCTAGGGGTAGGATTACCTATTGTTTTTCAAGCACTAATAAACATGGCGGTTGCGGTAGAATTATTTCCGGTAACGGGACAGAATTTACCATTGATCAGTAGCGGTGGTACCTCTAGTTGGATGACCTGTTTGGCAATAGGAATCATTTTAAGTGCAAGTAATAAAAGTATAGCGCAGGAGAGTGCTTCTGGCAATGATGTTGATATAGATGAAACGAACCCTTTAGAGATTTTAAGTGGGCAGTTATAAGTTCATTTTATCAGGAGGAGGTACTGGCGGACATATTTATCCGGCCATTGCCATAGCGAACGAATTGAAAAGGAGGTATCCTGATGCGGAGTTTTTGTTCGTAGGAGCGAAGGATAGAATGGAGATGGAAAAAGTGCCGCAAGCAGGATATAAAATAGAAGGATTGTGGATTACGGGAATTCAGCGAAAACTGACCCTTAAAAATCTACTTTTTCCAATAAAATTGATAAGTAGCTTAATGAGAGCAAATAGCATCGTATCGAAGTTTAAACCACACGCCGTAATTGGTACGGGTGGTTTTGCTAGTGGTCCGTTGTTAAAAATGGCAACCACTAAGGGTATACCTTGTGTATTGCAAGAACAGAATTCCTTTGCTGGTATTACCAATAAACTATTAAAAGACAAAGTGAAAAAAATCTGCGTGGCCTATGATGGCATGGAGAAATTTTTCCCGAAAGATAAAATTGTAAAAACGGGTAATCCTGTACGTTCAGATTTGGTGGTATTGAAAGCTACTAAAAATGAAGCTTTACAGTATTTTGAATTGAATGCCGATAAGAAAACACTTTTAGTATTAGGTGGAAGTTTAGGGGCAAGACGCATCAACCAATTGGTAGCGGATCATTTAGAATATTTTGAGGCATTAGGATTGCAAGTGATATGGCAATGTGGAAAAGGGTATTACGAAACCTATAAATCGCATCAGTCAGAGAATATTAAAGTACATGCTTTTTTAAACTCGATGGATAAAGCTTATGTAGCTGCAGATTTCATCATTTCAAGAGCAGGTGCAGGTGCAGTGTCAGAATTGTGTTTGGTTGGGAAACCAACATTCTTTATTCCGTCGCCAGTTGTAGCAGAAGATCACCAAACTATGAATGCATTATCTCTTGTTGGTCATAACGCTGCAATTATGATCAGGGAGAAAGAGCTTGATACAACATTTAAAACGGAGTTTGAATCGGTATTTAAATCCGAAGAAAAGCAACAAGAATTATCAAAGAATATTAAGTCGTTGGCATTACCAAATGCAACATCTGATATCTGCGATGAAATAGAAAAATTGATCAAATAAAATGAACGTAACGCAAATACATAGGGTGTATTTTATAGGCATTGGGGGCATAGGTATGTCTGCTTTGGCGCGTTATTTTGCGTTCATTGATAAAGCGGTTGCAGGGTACGATAAAACCGAGACTCCGCTTACACAAGAGTTGGCAAGTTCAGGTATTGACATTCATTATTTAGATGACATCAAAAGTGTTGCAGATGAGTTTAAAGACGATGTTGAGCACACTTTAGTAGTGTATACCCCTGCGGTACCATCTACTCATTCGGAGTATCAGTACTTTTTAAATAATGGGTTCACGATTAAGAAACGCTCAGAGGTACTTGGTTTAATTACCAAAGACTCTTTCTGTTTGGCAGTTGCCGGTACGCATGGTAAAACAACGACCTCTAGTATTTTGGCGCATTTGTTAAAAGAAACAGGAGTAAAAATGACGGCGTTCTTAGGCGGAATTTCAGAAGATTTTAATAGTAATTTCCTTTTAGAAGGAACAGACTATTCGGTAGTTGAAGCAGATGAATTTGATCGTTCATTTATGCAGTTGACGCCAAATGTAGCGTGTGTTACGTCTATGGATGCTGATCACCTTGATATTTATGGTGATGCGCAAGAATTGGAAAGAACATTTGTTGATTTTACCAAACGCTTAAAACCGGGTGGTAAACTATTTGTTCGTAATGGTTTGCCTTTAGAAGGGTTGACATATGGTATAGAAGACGATTCGGATTATTGCATTCGAAACATAAAAATAGAACATGGCACCTACATATTCGATTTGGAGACCCCTGACCTCAAACTAGAAGGGGTTGAATTCAACAAACCTGGGCGACATAATCTGTTGAACGGTTTGGTAGCTTTCGCAATGGCGATGCAAGCAGGTTCCCCACCGCATCGCCTTGCAGAGGCATTAGCAACATTTAAAGGAGTGCAAAGGCGTTTTTCATACAAAATTAAAAATGATGATTTCGTTTTTATAGATGATTATGCGCATCACCCAACAGAAATAAATGCTGTTTTTGAAGCAGTTGCAGAAATGCATCCAAATAAAAAAGTATTGGCGATTTTTCAGCCACACCTGTTTTCAAGAACACGTGATTTTGCAGATGAGTTTGCAAAAAGCTTGTCGCAATTCCAGAATATTTTGTTGCTGGATATCTATCCGGCTAGAGAAGAACCACTTGAGGGGATAACATCAGAATGGTTGTTGGAAAAGGTAAATAGCGGTAATAAAAAATTAATTTCGAAAGAACAAATCCTTTCTGAAATAAAAAAACAGGATCCTGATGTTTTACTAACAATGGGAGCCGGAGATATAGGTTTAGAAGTTGTGAAAATTAAAAAAGAAATGTCGTATGCAGGTTAATTGGAATTTTATAAAGTTAGCGGCTTTAGTTCTAGTAATCATGGGGTTATATGCTTTTTCAAATGAGCGTAATAGCGCTAAAAATGTTACGGGAATGAAGGTAGAATTCATTGGGGATCAAAATTTGTACCTCACTGAAGGAACGGTTAATAAATTGTTAATACAAAATTACGGTAGCCTTGATAATGTGCCTAAAGAAAATATAGTTTTGAATACTGTAGAAAAGGCCCTTGAGGCCAATGAAATGGTGAAAAGTGCACAAGTCTATCTAACAATAGATGGTCAGCTAACGTCTAAAATTGTTCAAAGGAAACCAATAGGGCGCATAGAAGGGAACACAAAGTTCTATTTGGACGATGAAGGAAAGAGAATGCCTCTTTCAAATAATCATTCGGCTAGAGTTCCTATCATCACAGGCAATATCAGTGGTAAAAGCCTTGAGGATGTTTATGTCATATTGGAACACATAAATATGGATGATTTTTTTCGGGAATCTGTAATTGGTATTCATATCAAAGGAGAGGAAGAATATCAGTTACGATTAAGGCTTAACAATTTTGTTGTAAACATAGGCGGTATTGAAGATTTAGATGCCAAGTTTAGCAATTTTAAGGCGTTTTATGTCAAAGCGAACAAGGATGAGACCTTGGAGGATTATGCAGAAGTAAGTTTAGAATTCAATAACCAGGTGGTGTGCACTAAAATATAATAAAATGGAACAAACTAAATATTCAGTCGGTTTAGACATAGGAACAACGAAAATCGTTGCCATAATCGGAAAACAAAACGAGTATGGTAAAATTGAGATTTTGGGTATCGGTAAGTCCAAAAGTTTAGGTGTACACAGAGGGGTGGTAAATAACATTACCCAGACCATAAAATCTATACAGCAGGCGGTTGAAGAGGCAGAAGCAAATTCTGGTCTTAAGATTGGATCTGTTGTTGTTGGTATTGCCGGTCAGCATATTAGAAGTTTACAGCACAGCGATTACATCACCAGAAAAGATTCTGAGGAGGTAATAGGAGAGGAAGATGTAGACTTGTTATGTAATCAAGTGCACAAATTGATTATGCTACCAGGTGAGGAGATTATTCATGTGTTACCACAAGAATACAAAGTTGACGGGCAAGCGGAAATCCGTGAACCTGTTGGTATGTACGGTGGTAGGCTAGAAGCTAACTTTCATGTAGTGGTTGGGCAGGTAGTTTCCATTAAAAACGTAGGTCGTTGCATTAAAAGTGCAGGATTGGATTTAGGAAATATAACACTAGAGCCATTAGCATCATCTGACGCAGTACTGAGTCAAGAAGAAAAAGAAGCTGGTGTAGCATTGATCGATATAGGTGGTGGTACAACTGATCTTGCCATTTTTAAAGATGGTATCATTAGGCATACTGCGGTTATTCCTTTTGGTGGTGGAGTTATTACCGAGGATATAAAAGAAGGATGTTCGATTATTGAGAAGCAAGCCGAATTGTTGAAAACCAGATTTGGATCTGCTTGGCCAGGTGAGAATAGAGATAATGAAATTGTGTCCATTCCAGGTTTACGTGGTAGAGAGCCAAAAGAGATCTCATTGAAAAATCTATCTAAGATTATTCACGCTCGTGTAGTTGAAATTATTGAACAAGTGTATGTAGAAATTAAAAACTACGGTCATGAAGAGCAAAAGAAAAAATTGATTGCAGGTATCGTGTTAACAGGTGGTGGTAGCCAGTTGAAGCATTTAAAGCAATTAGTAGAATATATAACAGGTATGGATACTCGTATCGGGTACCCTAACGAACATTTAGCTGGCGATTCTGATGAAGAAGTTGCTAGTCCATTGTATGCAACAGCTGTTGGTCTTTTAATGAATGCCATTAAAAACCAAGAGAAGTTGAAATTGACGCAAGAAGAGATTTTACAAGAACAGGAACTAGAGCAAGAAGAAGAGTTGGTGTATGCAGATCGTGATACGGAAGCAGTAGCTCGCCCTAACTTGCATAAAGAAAGAAAATCCGTTTTTGATAAGTGGTCTGAAAAATTGAAAGAATTTTTAGATAACGCAGAGTAATAAGCATAGCATAAGAGAATACATAACCAGTAATAATTAGAATATGAGTAAGAACAGCGAATTTGATAATATCTCCTTTGATCTACCAAAGAATCAAAGCAACGTTATAAAAGTCATTGGTGTAGGTGGCGGTGGTAGTAATGCCATTAATCACATGTTCCAGGCAGGAATTAACGGAGTTGATTTTGTAATCTGTAATACGGATTCTCAGGCTTTAGACAATAGTCCGGTGCCAAACAAAATACAATTAGGTGTATCATTAACAGAAGGTTTGGGTGCTGGTGCCAATCCTGAAGTAGGTGAACAAGCTGCCATGGAAAGCATGGAAGAGATTAAAAGTATGTTGGATACAACTACTAAAATGATATTCATTACTGCTGGTATGGGCGGGGGAACAGGAACTGGTGCTGCTCCCGTAATTGCCAAGTTTGCAAAAGAAATGGATGTTCTTACTGTTGGTATCGTTACTATGCCGTTTCAATTCGAAGGTAAAATGAGAGTTGAGCAGGCACAACGAGGTATTGAAAAATTGCGTAATAATGTCGATTCGCTGATCGTCATTAATAACAATAAATTAAGAGAAGTATACGGTAACCTTGGTTTTAAAGCTGGGTTCTCTAAGGCTGATGAAGTATTGGCAACTGCTGCTAGAGGTATTGCAGAAGTTATTACACATCACTATACACAAAACATAGATTTACGTGATGCTAAAACAGTACTATCAAATAGTGGTACTGCTATAATGGGGTCTGCTATTTCATCTGGTTCTGCTAGGGCTAATGAAGCGATTATGAAAGCATTGGATTCTCCGTTGTTGAACGATAACAAGATTCAAGGAGCTAAAAACGTATTGTTATTGATTGTTTCTGGTGCACAAGAAATAACAATTGACGAGATTGGTGAAATCAATGATCATATTCAAATAGAAGCAGGATACGGAGCAAACATTATTATGGGTGTTGGTGAAGATGAGAGCTTAGGTGAGGCTATTGCTGTAACGGTCATTGCTACTGGGTTTAATATTGAGCAACAAGATGATATTGTAAATACCGAGTCTAAGAAAATTATCCATACGTTAGAAGAAGGACAACGTGCAGAAGCAATGTTGTTATCTAACCAAAAAACAGTTCATACTTTAGAAATGGACGATGAGGAAGAGGAGGTAAAACAAGTCAAACCCGTAAAAAAGTATGAGTTCGTTGAGGAAGAAGATTTTGACTTGATACCTACAACGAACTATATTAAAAATTTCAATGTTTTTTACGAGGAAGTATTAGCTAAAAATGTTTCAGAAGAAGATTTTGTAATCGTAGATGCACCATCGGCTTTTAGAGATATTGAAGTAGTTGATCCAGAAGAATTACAAGTTGATGAGAAAGATGATCAATTCGCAGTAGGGTTCGATAGATCATCAAAAGATGAAGAGGAGAAAGAGAATGTAATCATGTTTGACTTGCATGATGAAGTAAAAGATATTGATGTAAAAGAAAGCATTGAAATTGTACCGGTCTTAGAATACAATAAGAATGGTGAAAAACGCTATAGCTTGGATGACTATATGCAGTTAGAGAGTAAACTGACTGGAGCAAAGTCTAAAGCAGAAGAATTTGAGCCAAAGGTTGTTGAAGATGAGTTGGTATTCGAAAGAAAGACAGTAGCACCAAGTAGGGAGGCAAGTCCAGAGGAACCGTTAGATCCAATGGAAACACCTATTGAAGAATTGTTGAGAGATAGAGCTGACGAACGCAGAAGAAAACTAAAAGATTTCAATTATAAGTTTAAAAACAACGCCCCTACAAGTTATGACGAAAAGAAGCCGGCATACCAAAGACAAGGAGTAGATTTAAATGAAAGTTCAAGAGAAAAAAAGATATCTAGAACTTCTTTAAGCGGAGATAGTAATGATGATATTCAGTTAAGATCTAACAACTCATTTTTACATGATAATGTAGACTAATAGTAAGTCTTACAATATTTTTAAAACCCGAAAACTAATATAGTTTTCGGGTTTTATTTTTTATCTTCGCAGACCAAAATAAAAGAGATATGGCTTTGCAGCAAAGAGTAATGGAACAGTTGAAATTAGCAATGAAAGCAAAGGATTCCGTAGCACTAGAATCGCTTAGAGCTATAAAATCTGCATTGTTGGTTGCAAGTACGAGTGGAGGTGAAGAAATTACCGAAGATAATGAAATACAGATTGTACAGAAGTTGGTAAAACAAAGAAAAGATAGTGCAGCCATTTTTATAGAACAAGGAAGACAAGATCTTGCTGATCCAGAATTAGCCCAGATTGCTGTCATAGAGCAATTTTTGCCAGAACAACTTACTGAAGAAGAAGTAGAAAAAGTTGTAGTTCAAACTATAGATGCTACCGGTGCTTCAGGTATGAAAGATATGGGTAAGGTGATGGGGATTGTTTCTAAGGAATTAGCGGGTCAAGCAGACGGTAAGTTGATTTCTACAATCGTAAAAAAGAAATTGGCATAATATAGATTCGTATTAGGGCATTTTTAATTTTGCTAATTGCTAATTGCTAATTGCTAATTGCTAATTGCTAATTGCTAATTGCTAATTGCTAATTGCTAATTGCTAATTGCTAATTGCTAATTGCTAATAAAAAATTATGGCCTCGTGGCGCAACTGAATAGCGCATCAGATTTCGGCTCTGAGGGTTGGGGGTTTGAATCCCTTCGAGGTCACTTAAATTTAAGGTCTTGCTTTTGCAAGACCTTTTTTTGTTTTAAATAATACGATTGTTTTAATTTGGTGATTGTACTTTTTGACAAACGCATATCTGTATTACTATGTTTTGATGCTGTTATTTTTGAATATTAAAGTACAGTTGGATAATTAAATATTATTATTCTGTATTGCATAAACTCAAATTGTAATGGTTCTTAATGAATAGTTGTTTAATAATCTTCCGTTTGCTTACATCAATAATTAGATACATTATATAGGTGTAGAATTAAATACACTTTTTTTGACTATCCATTTTGTCATTTAGTAAGGGCGAAAATTAAATATTGATACGTTTTTCTGTTTTTATTCGAGTAATAGATGGAGGAAATGATGAGTATTTGAAGCTTGTTTTGTTTTTTAAATTATGGTTTGTAGTTTAAAATACTAGCAGGGTTATAGGTAGAATATGTTACTTAATGCTGCAGTGGGTTTAATGGTTGAATTATCACCTCATTTTATCCTTCTCCAACCCTGTCAAAATCATGCAGTTATGTTTTGGTCAAAAAACTTTCGTTTTTTATTTTAAAAAATGGTTGTGTAATTAATAATAGTGTGTACATTTGCACCCCGCTAGCGAGGAAGATTGATTTGGAATCGGGAGTGGGAAATAGGTTCTTAGATATGTTGTTTTGGTCTGACGAAAAAAAGAAAATAATTTTTTTTCGATAAAAGTTGTCAGGTTAAAAAACAGTTGTATATTTGCAGCCGCTTAGGGAAACACCTAAGGGAAACGAGGCTAGGAAATCGAGAGATTTTGAGCTGAGTGGATAGAAGTTCATTGAAATATTGTGGAGATAAGAATCGAGTTCAGGTGAGGACCTGGGCGAGAGGAACAAGAATTAAGGAAACATGAAAATTCAGTATGTCTTAGGATATATATAAGGAATTGAATCGAGAGTCGGGGCCGGGATTGATTTTGACTTCGTTGGGACGAATATTTACAAAACAACGATGAAGAGTTTGATCCTGGCTCAGGATGAACGCTAGCGGCAGGCCTAACACATGCAAGTCGAGGGGTAACATTTGTGCTTGCACAAGATGACGACCGGCGCACGGGTGCGCACCGCGTATGGAACCTACCTTGTACAGGGGAATAGCCCAGGGAAACTTGGATTAATGCCCCGTAGTACCGTGACCCGGCATCGGGATACGGTTAAAGCCTTCGGGCGGTATAAGATGGCCATGCGTCCCATTAGCTAGTTGGTAAGGTAACGGCTTACCAAGGCTACGATGGGTAGGGGCCCTGAGAGGGGGATCCCCCACACTGGTACTGAGACACGGACCAGACTCCTACGGGAGGCAGCAGTGAGGAATATTGGACAATGGAGGAGACTCTGATCCAGCCATGCCGCGTGCAGGAAGAATGCCCTATGGGTAGTAAACTGCTTTTATACGGGAAGAAAAAAGAGTACGTGTACTCTACTGACGGTACCGTAAGAATAAGGACCGGCTAACTCCGTGCCAGCAGCCGCGGTAATACGGAGGGTCCGAGCGTTATCCGGAATTATTGGGTTTAAAGGGTCCGTAGGCGGGCCGATAAGTCAGGGGTGAAAGTTTGCAGCTCAACTGTAAAATTGCCTTTGATACTGTTGGTCTTGAGTTATAGTGAAGTTGCCGGAATATGTAGTGTAGCGGTGAAATGCATAGATATTACATAGAACACCGATTGCGAAGGCAGGTGACTAACTATATACTGACGCTGATGGACGAAAGCGTGGGGAGCGAACAGGATTAGATACCCTGGTAGTCCACGCCGTAAACGATGGATACTAGCTGTCCGAGGCCTTGAGTCTTGGGCGGCCAAGCGAAAGTGATAAGTATCCCACCTGGGGAGTACGTTCGCAAGAATGAAACTCAAAGGAATTGACGGGGGCCCGCACAAGCGGTGGAGCATGTGGTTTAATTCGATGATACGCGAGGAACCTTACCAGGGCTTAAATGCATATTGACAGGTCTAGAGATAGATTTTCCTTCGGGCAATTTGCAAGGTGCTGCATGGTTGTCGTCAGCTCGTGCCGTGAGGTGTCAGGTTAAGTCCTATAACGAGCGCAACCCCTACCGTTAGTTGCCAGCATGTCATGATGGGGACTCTAACGGGACTGCCGGTGCAAACCGTGAGGAAGGTGGGGATGACGTCAAATCATCACGGCCCTTACGTCCTGGGCCACACACGTGCTACAATGGTAGGTACAGAGAGCAGCCACGTCGCAAGGCGGAGCGAATCTATAAAACCTATCACAGTTCGGATCGGGGTCTGCAACTCGACCCCGTGAAGCTGGAATCGCTAGTAATCGGATATCAGCCATGATCCGGTGAATACGTTCCCGGGCCTTGTACACACCGCCCGTCAAGCCATGGAAGCCGGGAGTGCCTGAAGTCCGTCACCGTAAGGAGCGGCCTAGGGCAAGATCGGTAACTAGGGCTAAGTCGTAACAAGGTAGCCGTACCG